>SPCN01000196.1 GCA_004525465.1 Chrysiogenales bacterium
ATAGCGGAGAAACCGGCGGAGCAAGCCCCTGCCGCTGAGGAGATCATGTTTGACAAAGCGGAGCAAGCCCAGCAGAAAGAAAATGAAAAAAATGACTTGCTAGAAAATATTAAGCAATTGGAAAAGGAGCTCAAGGAAGAATCAAACCCGAAAAAGAATAATATTAAAGAAGCACTTGAAAAAGCCCGCGAGCGCCTGAAAGCTTTTGAGCAAATGGCCGGCGAAGCAAATGGCAACGGGGACGCGCATTAGCAGACCATTGTCAGGTATGCGTGCATAGGCCTTGGGATCAGATTTCCAGTTTTCTGGGAATCGTATCGACCATAGTGCTGAATTATCTTGAAAAAAATGAAAATGAGCCCTATGCTTTTATTGACCATTTAAGTAGAGGGGGGATAAAATGAGGAAAAATTTCAGGCTATTCCTGGCCATTGGTGTTTTTTTAATGTTTCTTGCCGCTGCGCAAGCCCTTGGCGATCAAGCTCCCGCACAGGACTATGACTGGCAAAAACACCAGGAGGCCATCTGGGGCGTGTTCGCCGCCAAGCAGGCGCGGGATATAGCCGGCCTGGAGAGGGAAAAGATCGTTTCGCTGTTGGCTCCGGAGAAGGTCGAGCCCTACATGAAATACTTCGAGCGGGGGCTGGAATCAGGGACCGGGATGATCCTGATTGAAGGAGCGGAGCAGCGCTGGCTGGAAATCGCATTCCAATCCGGTTTTCGCTGCAAGCGGCTTTTTGAACAGGGATACTTGGAGGGCCAGGCCGCGGCCTTGATGGCCGTCAACGATATTCATGGAAAATTATCCAGGCAGTCCGTCAGCGGAGAGAATAAATAAATCGGGACCGGGAATGGATTGCGCCATGTGATTTGCAGGGGATCGGTGATATGATCAAACGGTCGCAATTTGGTTCCGTTCATCAGCAAGGAGGACAGAGTGTCAAAAAGCAAAATCCTGGCTTTGCCGTTGGCTGCCTTTTTATTGATTGCCTGGGCCTGCGGCGGCCCCAATTATTTCGACCTGCACCTTGAAAATCGGGAAAATCCCGGTGCGGTAAAACTGGACAAGGTTTTGCTGATCGAAGATGTCGAGATCAACCAAACCTACCAGGACCAAAGGATCGTCTACCGCGAATCCCCTTTCCAGGTGAAGTATTACAGTTTCTTGCTCTGGGCCAAATCTCCCGATGATCTGATCGAGGACGCCGTGGTCGATTTCTGGAGAAAAAGACCGGTTTTCAAAAAAGTGAATGTTTACGGTTCCAGCGGCGACGCCGATTTGGCCATGAGCATAAAGATCAACGCCATTGAAAAATATTATTTCAAAAAAAACTGGTATGCGCGGCTGGCCATGGACATGGAAATCGTGGATGTGGAAAACAGGGAAACGGTTTTGCGCCATTCTTTTGACCAAAAAATGATACTGAAAGTGAAGAAGGTCCACACTCTTCCTGAAAAGATATCGGAAATCCTGTATATTGAATTGTTGAAAATTGAAGCAAAACTCAAGAAAGACAAAAGTTGAAAGAGGAGCGCTGAATGGAATTGTCCGAAGTGGCAGCAAGGCAGTGTTCAGCCGACTTGTCTCCTCGGCGTTCCCTGCCAGCGCTTGCAGGCGATCAAAAGACCATATAGGAATAGTATATGCCAGATGTTTCAAGAGAAACCGTCACTTTGTTGCTGCAAGTCGCCTTTCTGGTGGGCGCCGTCACCGATGGCCTTGCCGTTATCCCCATGCTGTCCCGGCGAATCGGCGCTGCGTTATTCGGCGGCGATTCAGCCCGCAACAACATTGAGTATCGTTACGCTTGGGGCATCGGCGCCGCGCTTATGGCTGGCTGGACGCTGCTCCTGCTCTGGGGGGCCGCCAGCCCGATCGAGCGGCGGGATGTTTTGTTGTTGACCGTCTTTCCGGTCATAAGCGGAATTGTCTTTTCTACTGTGATCGCTGCCCGCCGGGGTGTCGTTCTTGTTTCCCGCATCATGCCGCTTTGGATACATCTCGCTGCCGTAAGCCTGTTCTATATCACGGTCTATATACTCTCGATTCCCTTCGCCCCCTGAGCCGGCGGCCAGGTCTCAGCTTCTGACAGAACAACGCGGTGGAGCTGTCAGGGCGGACCAATTCGCATATCATCCCTGAATGCTCAAGCGGCAGTTGTAATTTCCGCGAATATTTCTTACTATTCCTGACATGAGCCAAAAAAATCATTATTGCCCTGAAACCAAAGAAAACCGTTTTCGCGTATATCTGTTTATGAAACCTATACTCATCATGGCATTATTCCTGTGCCTGGGCCTGACCACGGTTATTGCCCAGGATGGTCCCACCTGGCTGCGCTATCCGGCCATTTCCCCCGACGGGCAGACCATCGCCTTTACCTACAAGGGCGATATCTACACCGTGGCGGCAAGCGGCGGCAGCGCCAAAGCAATCACTTTCAACGAGGCCTATGACCACATGCCCGTCTGGAGCCACGACGGCAAATCGATCGCCTTCGCTGCGGACCGCTATGGAAACTTCGATGTGTTCGTCGTCGACGCCGCCGGGGGCGAACCCAGGCGCCTGACCTTTCACTCGCGCAACGAGGTTCCCTACTCATTCAGCGCCGATGACCAGGCGGTGCTCTTCGGCGCTCAGCGCCAGGACCTGGCCAGCCACCGCCAGTTTCCGAGCGGATCGCAGCCTGAACTATATAGTGTTCCGGCCAAGGGCGGTCGCGTCGGCATGTTATGTACCTTCCCTGCCGAAGCCGTCCAGGTAAGCCGGGACGGGCGGCACATGGTGTACCACGACAAGAAAGGGGGCGAGAACGAATATCGCAAGCACCACACTTCGTCCATAACCCGCGACATTTGGCTTTACGACAGCCGCAGCGGCGAACAACGGCTGATCACTGTCTTCAAGGGCGAGGACCGCAATCCGGTTTTCGCCGATAGCGATCAAAGCATTTGCTACCTGAGCGAGGAGAGCGGCAGCTTCAACGTTCACAAGATGGACCTGAAAACCCCGGGACAAAGCCGGCAGCTGACCTCTTTTCAAAAATTCCCCGTCCGCTTCCTGAGCGGCAGCGGCGACGGCACCCTTTGCTTCGGCTACGACGGCCAAATCTACACCATGGCGCCGGGCGGCCAGCCGCGGCAGGTCGCCGTAACCATCCGCAGCGAGGACCAGCGCAACAACGACCTTTTCCTGGCCATCAGCGGCAACGCCAGGGAGATGGATGTGTCGCCCAACGGCAAGGAGGTCGTGTACGTGGTCCGCGGCGAGGTTTTTGTCTCGGCGGTCGAGGGCGGCGTCACCAAGCGCATCACCGACACCCCCGAGCAGGAACGCTTCGCCAGCTTCTCCCCCGACGGCGAAGCCATCCTCTACGCCAGCGAGCGCGGCGGCAAGTGGCAGATCTACCAGGCAAAAAAAACGCGCCGCGAGGAGCCTTACTTCTACGCTGCCACCGTGCTCAGGGAAGAGCCCCTGTTTGCCAACGACAAGAACAACTACCAGCCGCAGTATTCGCCGGACGGGAAAGAGGTCGCCTACATCGAGGATCGCGCTTCGCTCGCGGTCTACAACCTGGCCAGCAGGCAATCGCGCATCCTGCTCACTCCCGACGAGCTCTATTACATGTCCGACGGCGACCAGTACTTTGCCTGGAGCCCCGACAGCAAATGGCTCCTGGTGGAGTTCACTCCGGTCATGGGCAACGGCGAAGTGGTTTTGATCGCCGCCGACGGACAGAAAAAGATGCTCAACCTTACCCAAAGCGGCTACAATGACTATCGGCCCAAATGGGTGAACCAGGGCAAGCAGATGCTTTGGTTCAGCAACCGCGACGGCCTGCGCAGCTATGCCAACAGCGGCGACAGGCAGGCCGACGTATACTCCATGTTCTTCAGTCGCGACGCCTGGGAGCGCTTCAACCTGAGCAAGGAGGATTACGCATTGCTGCAGGCCATCGAGGAAAAAGAGAAAAAGGAAAAAGAGGAGGCCGCGGACAAAAGCAAGAAGGATAAAAAGGACAAGCAAGCCGGCGCCGAAAAGAAGGAGGCCGCGCTCACGTTCGCCTGGGACGAGCTGCTCGAACGCAAGGCCAGGCTGACCCTGCACTCCTCGTCGCTGGCCGATGCCGTTCTCTCCAAGGACGGCGAGACCCTGTATTACCTGGCCAGCTTCGAAAAGGGGCTCAACCTGTGGAGCAGCAAGCTGCGCAGCAAGGAAGCGAAAATGGAGTTGCAGCTCGATGCCGAGAGGGGCCAGCTGCAGTGGGACAAGGAGATGAAGAACCTCTTCCTGCTCGCCGACGGCAAGATCGCCAGGATCGACCTCGACAAAGGCAAGCGCCAGGCCGTCGAACTCAAGGGCGAAATGAAACTGGACCAGGCCGCGGAAAGGAAGTACATGTTCGAGCATGTGTGGCAGCGCACCCGGACCGGATTCTACTCGCCGGGTTTTCATGGCGCCGATTGGCAGGGGCTGCGCAGCGCTTACCTGAAATACCTGCCCGGCATTGGCAGCGGCTATGAATTCACCGACCTGCTTTCGGAAATGCTGGGCGAGCTGAACAGTTCCCATTCGGGTGCCCGCTACAACCCGCGTCGCGACGACGGCGATGAGACCGCCTCGCTGGGCATATTCGTGGACTACGACCACGCCGGAAACGGCCTGCGCATCGCCGAAATCATCCGCGGCGGCCCTCTCGACA
>SPCN01000160.1 GCA_004525465.1 Chrysiogenales bacterium
ACCGTACACCGTGAACCGATTGCTATTTCAAAATATTCAGAAAATTGACAAGGAGCTTGACCCCGAACTCCCCTGATTTCTCCGGATGAAACTGAACGCCATAGAGCGGATATTCCCGGTGGACGATGGCTTCCACCCGTCCGGAGGCGTTGTGGGCCAGGACATGGAAATTACCTTCCAGGACGGGGTCGCGCGCCACGATCTCCTCATGGCTTTGACGCATTTTGAAAACCGGGGGGAAAGCAGAGAAGATTGATTGCGCTTTTTTTATTAAAATCTCTTCGTCACCCAGGTGCTTCTGACCGTCCTTTTTCACCAGGCAGCCGAAAGCGCGGGCCAGTACCTGGTGGCCGTAGCAAATGCCCAGCAGCGGCCGGCGGTTCTTGAGAAGGAATTCGAGCAGCCCGGGCTCAACTTCGCCGGCGCCGACCATTTTCTGCGAACCGGAAACTATCACCCCGGAAAGCATCTGGTTATCCGGCAAGATTTCCCGGTCGGCAAGGGTCAGTATATCCAAATCGCACCCGGTCGCAGCCGCCCCGGCTTTCAGCCAGGCATGGTAGCCGGCGATTTTTATTTCCGCTTCTTCCCGGTAACAGTTGATCAGCAATATGTTTCGTTTCATGAGTTTCCTCGAAAAGGCATCCATTATACATGAAAACGGACAGGGATTGTTCCAGGTATCCGCATGACTCTGGTTAAAATTTATTTTTCTGGTAAAATACCATCCATGAACGATCGCAGAAAAATCGCCCCCCTGTTCGCCATATTGCTCCTGCTGATCGTCATCGACATCCTGGGTTATATGATCATCGAGAAGGTGCACTTCCTGGATGCGTTGTACATGACGGCGATCAGCATTACCACCGTGGGCTACCGGGAAGTTTTCTCATTGAGCCCCGCGGGGAAACTGTTCACCATATGGGTCATATTCAGCGGCCTGGGGACTTTTTTTTATATCGCGGGCAGGATCGCCGAAAGCGCCCTGGAAGGCAACATTCGACGCATCCTGGGGAGACGCAAAATGAAATCCATGTCTCGACTCAAGGACCACCTGGTCATCGCCGGCTTCGGCATTATGGGCGAACAGGTTTGCCGGGAACTGCAGAAACTGAAGGTTAAGTTCATCATCATCGACAATCGCGGCGACCGCTTCGCCTATGCCGAGGAACGGGGATACAACGTGCTTCTCGGCGACGCCACCGACGAAGAAATCCTGCGGCTGGCGGGAGTGGACAAGGCCAAGACCTTCATTTCCTTGCTTTCATCAGACGCCGACAATATTTTCACTGTCCTGTCGGCTCGCGAAACCAACCCCTCCATCTTCATCATCGCCCGCGCCCTGGACACGGCCAACCGCAACAAGTTGTTCAAGATCGGCGCCAACCGCGTGATCACGCCCTACGAACTGAGTTCCCGCCGCATCATCAACACCGTGCTGCGGCCCAACGTGGTGGAGTTCATCGACCTGATGACCTTTGCCCCCAAGATGTCACTTTCCATCGAGGAATTCACCATCCAGCCGGGCTCCCCCTTTGCAGACAAGGAGATCAAGGATTCCGGGCTGCGCCAGAAATACAACACCATAGTGATCGCTATCAAACGCATGGAGGAAATGTTCTTCAATCCAGCGCCCGATTTCAAGATCCACGCCAACGATATCCTGATCCTGGTGGGAGAAAAGGAAAAATTACTGGAGCTTGGTTAAGCAGTTCTGCCAATGAAAATGATCATGTTGACGGTTCTAAGCGCATTGCTGCTCAGTATGCCGGCCGCCGGGGAAAAAGTCACTTGCCGGATCGAAACTGCGGCCGGGGACATCATCATCGAAGTGTACCCGGAAAAAGCCCCGCTATCAGCCGCCAATTTCCTGCGCTACGTCGACTCAGGATTGTATAACGGCAGTACTTTTTTCCGGGTGCTGACAGCAGACAACCAGCCCGACAGCGAATTCAAGATCGAAGTCATCCAGGGCGGCGACGTGGCCGAAGAGAAATGTTTCCCGCCCATCGCCCATGAAACCACAAAAATGACCGGTTTCCGTCACCTGGACGGCGTGGTCTCCATGGCCCGGGCCGCGCCGGGAACGGCCAGCTGCAGTTTCTTCATCTGCGTCAACGTCCAGCCCGAACTCGACCATGGCGGCCGCCGCAACCCCGACGGCCAGGGCTTCGCCGCTTTCGGACGGGTAGTGACCGGCATGGACGTGATCAAAAAAATCCAGTATATGGAAGTGTCAGGGCAGTATCTGAAAAAGCCGGTGACCATCCTCTCCATCCGCCGCCAGGAGCCGTAATTTCGTAATTAGATTTTCGAGAGAAAAAAATAATTTTTCTTTTAAAGTCGAACTTCGAACTCTCTTTTTAACTTAGCTTTTGCCTTTTACCTTTTTTCCTTTCCGCTTGCCTGTGTCCCAAAATGGGACAAGCGCCAAAACGGGAAAAGACCGGCCCATCGGGAGTTCCTGTGTTGGCGACGATGCGGATGTCCCAGAATGAGACGGCGCCGACATCAAAAAAATCCCCGCTCGTGGTCGTCCCAAGCGGCTTTTGCGACCGCGCTGTCCCAAATTGGGACAATGGGGCCCGGGCCGCCGCAGGTTGCTTTTTTGACGTTTTCGCAATAATTCTTTGTTATCGGCAGTTTCCATTTATTCATGCCCTTGGCATCGTTCATGCATCTGATTTGACAAGAACAGGTAAAGGGGAGGGCAAATGAGAAACAATAACATCGCCAACGACGTGTTCCGCTACGTGGTCAGGCTGGCCGCGGATGATTTCGCGGCGCTGACCGTCAAGATGCTCGCCGAGCATTTCAATGTCAGCCGCTGCCACATTTCACGCCGCTTCCATAACGAGCGCGGCATGACCCTGACCACTTTCATCAAGCGCCAGAAACTGCTGCGCGCCGAGCGCCTGCTGGCCGCCGACAGCGACGTGACCGTCAAGCAGTTGGCCTCGCGCCTGGGCTACGCCGACTACCAGTATTTCATCGCCCGCTTCAGGGAGCAGTGGGGCGAGTCGCCCGGCCGCTACCGCAAGCTGTATGCCGAATTATCGGAGTGAAGTTTGCCTCTCCCTTAAAAACAATCATGGTGAGGAAAAAAAATGACTGATTTGAACTTCCGGGTGAAGGTGTCGGGTGATCTGTGCCATCGCAGCGGCTACGTGCAGAACGCCGTCGTGAAAAATTTGTGTTTTGCAAAATCGACCTCCAGGGTGGTCCCGCTCACTCCCGGGGCCTATTCACTGACGGTTTTTGTCGGAGCCAGTTTCGGCAAGACCAACGTCGATTATGCGGTGGAGTTGATTCCCGGACCCGCCGTCCAGCTTCACGTGCCCGCGAACAATCCCATTCGCGCCCTGACCGTGGGCATCACCGGCTTTGTGGTCATCGACTTCACCCTTTCCTGAATAAGGGGAATCTGTCCTTGACTTGGGCAGCCATCCTGCTTTTGTCGCTTTGGCTGTTTTGATTCAAGATCAGATCGGAAAAGATTCCCGCTCTGGATAAAATATGCTCCTTGGGAGCAAATTAAAAAGTAAAACACCAAGGCAGGATAGCCTTCCCTTTCTTACTTTGACTCCGTTGTTTTGTCGCGGCAATTGCCTTACAATATAAATATGCGTGAAACAAAAGGTAGAATGTAACCAAAAAATAGCTGCACAGGTGCAAACATCCCTGCCGCTATCAATCCATGAAAAAACCATATTTATCGGTCGTACTAATCGTTGGTTCCCAACGCCGGCGGGCTGAACGCGCTCTGGCCAGTCTGCTCGCTCAGGAGGCTCTGCCGGAGATGGAAATACTGCTCTGCGACTGGGAAAAAACCGCCCGGCCGTTGCCCCAAGCCGGTCATGATGCCGTGCGCCGGTTTCCTGTTCCCGTCCCGGCCACCTTTACTCAGGCACGTTTGCAAGCCACACACCTGGCCCGGGGAGAAGCCGTCGCCTTCATTGAAGAACATGCCTGGGTCCATCCAGGTTGGGCCGCGGCATTGATCGCCGCCTTTCGCAGCGGCGACTGGGCTGCAGTAGGCAGCGAAATTCACAATGGCAATCCAGGCCGGGGAATCAGCGACGGCGTAGCCCTGATGAATTATCTGCCCTGGCAACCGCCGGCCGAATCGGGACCGGTGTCTATGCTGGCCGGCCATAATTCTGCCTATCGCCGCAGCGACCTGCTATCGTTCGGCCCGGATCTCGGCGAATTGCTGCAAAGTGAAGTGCTTTTGCACTGGCAATTATCCAAACAGAAAAAACAACTGTATCTGGCAGCGGCGGCCAGAATCTCCCATATCAACGAAGGCTCTTTGACCGCAATCGGGCGGGGATATTTTTTGTGGAACCGTTGCTTCGGCAGCAGCCGGGCCCGCCTCTATCACTTCAGCGTGTGGCAACGTCTGGCCCGAACCCTGGCCATACCACTTGTACCATTCGTGCGTGCCGCCAAAATGGCCGTCTATATTTGCCACCATGATCGCTCCCGTATCAGTACCTATTTTCGCTATTTCCCGGTACTTATACTGGCCTGGTCGGCAGCCGCCTGTGGCCAAAGCCTGGGTTTCCTGCTGGGAGCAGGCCAGGCCGAAGCCGCCTTTAGCGAATATGAATTAACCATCCAGCGCCCTGAAGAATGAATCCCTCTCAACAAGAGCTTCCCGCCGTCTCATTGATCATTCCGGTATACCATTCGCAAGTCACCCTGGCCGCTTCCCTGCGTTCCTTCTGCAACCTTGATTACCCTGAATTTCAGATCATCGTTGTCGACTCCAGCCGCGATCATTTATGTCAGGAGATTGTGCAACGGGATTTTCCCCGAATAATTTATCATCATAGCCAAGCTCGCCTGCTGCCCCATGGCGCACGCAACCTCGGAGTCAGACTGGCAAAGCACTCCTGGCTGCTTTTCAGCGATCCCGATATTTATGCGCCCGGCGATTGGCTGCGCACACTCATGGCGGCTCAATTCAAATATGGCGGGGCCATTGTTTCGGGCCTGACTTGTTACGGCAGGCAATGGTTTGATTGGGGCGTCCATTTCGCCAAATTCGACATGGTATTGCCCCAACCCCAAGCCCGTACGGTAGCACTCGGAGCGACCGCCGGCTTGCTATGCTCTCGTGCAGTATATGACCAGGTGGGAGGATTCCGCGGCGACACCATGCTCGGAGATACGTTGTTCAGTTGGCAACTGGTCGCAGCCGGAATAACCTTGACCCAAGCCGCTGCCAGTGCCGCTGCTCATCATCATATCACAACCTGGCTCAGTTTCTGCCGGGAACGCTATGCACGCGGCCAGGAATATGTCCGGCTTTTGCAGGAGTTGCAACCAGAATCGCCGACTTTGCGAATTTGGCGCTTGCTGCTGACCGTTTCCCCCTTGCGTTGGGCCAAGCTTACTCTCCACACCTTGCACCAGGCAAGAGCTTCGGGGTTGGGCTGGCGGGCGGCCGGCAACTTGCCGGTGATTTGTCTTGGTCATGCCTCATGGCTGGCCGGTGAAGCCCGGCAAATGTGCCGTTCTTTCTTTGCTTGAGCCGTCCATGCGCATTGCCATGC
>SPCN01000184.1 GCA_004525465.1 Chrysiogenales bacterium
GAAATTGGCAATTGCTATGAAAGGGACATGTGTACCGTTGAACATGAGGCCGCGGCGGCCTGTTTTCCCTGGCGCCGCGAACTGATCAGTGGCGAAGTACATGATGCCAACTCATTTTACAGTGGCGGCAGCGCCGGCAATGCCGGCCTGTTTTCGTGTAGCCGCGATCTGTTTAAAATGAGCCTGGAATTTTTTCCTGAAACCGCAACATTGTTGAAGCGCGAGTCCATCGCCCTTTTCTGGCAGAACCGAACTCCCTGGGACAGGCAGCAGCGGTCGATCGGTTTCCTGATGAATCGCTCCCCGCAAAGTTCGGGAGGCAGGGCGTTGGCCGCGGGGGCTATCGGGCACAACGGTTTTACGGGTACGTCATTGTGGCTGGAGGCGGAAAAACAGCGCATATGGATCCTGCTGACCAATCGTGTTCATCCCCGGGTGAAAAAAATAAATTTCAACGTCCTGCGCCGCAAGCTGCACCGGCTGCTCAAAGATGAGTTGAACCTGACATGAAACCCCTGCGGTTCCGGCGCCGGGCACTATCGGGCTTTTCGACCGGGCCGCCTTCGGTGCCATCAAATTGAGCGCCCCTGCCGCCTTGGCCCGGTGATTTCCCCAATGTGCATCTGCCGGCTTCTTTGCTCTTTTATTGAAATTGAAGGATCGTTATTTTTCCGTTTTTGACTTGAGGGCTTCCAAGCGGGCCAGGCGGGTCATTTCCTGAAAACGGTGGCTGTATCTCAGGTTGGGCGGGAACAGAAACAGCTCGGCCAAGCCGTGGTGCAGAACGATCTCGTTCAGCATCCGCCCGTCGGCCAGGTACACATAACCCAGCAGGCGGTAAAAGCGGTCACGTTTTTGCACGTCGAACTCTATCCAGATCTGGCTGCCGTAACGGAGGTAACGTTGGACGAATTCGGTCGCTTTCATGCCGCGGCTGATGACTTCATCAGGGCTGGAGGAATCCCTCAGGGCTTCTTCGTAGACCTTGTCGTTCAAGGCCGTTTCCAGCGCGTCCAGTCCTATCAGCTTGAGTTCCTCCCATTTACCGTTATAGAGAATGGTCAGGGTATCGGCACTGATGACACGGATGAGGCGGGCGGGTTCCTTATTGATTGTTTTTGCGGGCATTTCTGCTACGGCAAACAGCATGATCAGCAAACCCATGACCATGGTTTTCATGATACCTCCCGGCTCGGCCTGGCTGCGCCATTAATTAGTATTATAATATATTTTACTACATTTTTGCCAAAGAAAAGTGATCAATTATTTGGCGCTGAACAAAAATCAATTTTATTCCGTATGGTATTTTTAACTATTTTTGTGGTAAATTATAAATAATTGATAAAATAGATGCTTCGGATCGCAGGAGGAAAAGACTGATGCCAATGAACAAAGAGCATTTGTCCTTCCTTGGAATGGGAAATTAGCATTCGCCTCAGAGCAGACGAAAAAGGAGCCGCTATGGAAAATGTGTCCGAGCAACGAGTAGCGCTATTGGTGACCTCGCTCAGTTCGCTGCTGACGCCCATGATGGGTTCGGCGGTGAACATCGCCATGCCGGCCATCGCCCGGGATTTCTCCATGGACGCCGTCCTGCTTAGCTGGGTGGCCAGTTCCTATCTTTTGGCCGCGGCCATTTTCCTGCTGCCTTTCGGCCGGCTTGCCGATATTGTCGGCCGTAAAAAGATATTCGTTTACGGGACCGTTATTTTCAGCAGCGCTGCGCTTCTGGCCGGTTTGGCTCCGCGGGCGAATCTTTTTCTTTTTGCCCGCCTGATTCAGGGTATCGGCGCGGCCATGATATTCGGAACCGGCATCGCCATATTGACTTCGGTCTTTCCGCCCCAGCGGCGCGGCTGGGTTTTGGGCATCAATGTGGCCGCTACTTACACGGGGTTGTCGCTGGGACCATTCGTCGGCGGTCTGCTGACCCAATATTTAGGTTGGCGCTGGGTGTTTTTGTTCAATGTTCCCCTGGGGGTACTGATCCTGGTTGCGGTCTGGTTGAAAATGCCCCAGGAATGGGCCGGATCCCGTGGTGAACCTTTTGATTGGAAGGGCTCCCTGGCCTACACCCTGATGCTGACCGCCTTCATGCTCGGTTTCACCTGGCTGCCGCGCTGGAAAGGGCTGGTGCTGCTCCTGGCCGCAGCCGGAACCATGCCCCTGTTTTTGATTTGGGAAGCCCGCCATAAGCATCCAATTTTTCAGGCCCGCTTGATCCGCGGCAATACGGTTTTTGCCTTTTCCAACCTGGCGGCGCTGATTAATTACAGCGCCACCTTCGCCATCACCTTCCTGTTGAGCCTCTACCTGCAATACATCAAGGGATTCGATCCCCGTGCGGCCGGACTTGTGCTCATCGCCCAGCCCGTGGTCATGGCTGCATTTTCGCCGCTGGCCGGAAGGCTTTCCGACCGACTGGAACCCAGGTTGGTGGCTTCGCTGGGCATGGGGGTTTCCGCCGCCGGCCTGTTTTTGTTTGTCTGGCTGAATGCCCACAGTGGTTTGGGGTTCATCGTGGCCGCCCTGATGCTGGTGGGATTCGGCTTTGCCCTTTTTTCCTCCCCCAACACCAACGCCATCATGAGCTCGGTTGATAAAAAATACTACGGCGTAGCCTCGGCGACTCTGGGTACCATGCGCATGGTGGGGCAGATGTTGAGCATGGGCATCGCCACCCTGGTTTTTTCCCTGTTCATCGGCAAGGTGCGGATCACGCCGGCCATTTATCCGCTGTTCCTCAATAGCATGAGGGTGTCATTTGTCGTTTTTTTTGTGTTGTGCTGCTGCGGAGTATTTTTCTCCCTGGCCCGGGGTCGGCTGCGCTGACGGTCGAGTTTGATGCGCGTCGTTGCCCGTTACGATTTGTTCTTTATTGTTTCATACGCCTTGCTGATTCCCCTGGTCGGTGTTCTGATTTTATGGTTGAGTGGCCGGACCGTGGTCCTGCCCCTTTTACTGTTGCTGGAGGCCCTCTACCTGATGCTGGCACTCAGAAAACCATGGCAGCGCCGCCTGGGGTTGCGTACGTCTTTTCCCGGCGCCTGGCGTGAATTTTTGCTTTCGCGCTCGGTCTATTTCCGCGGTCTGGACCAAGACGGTAGAATGCAATTTGAACACGATGTCCGCCTGTTTCTGGTCGATGTCCGCATCAGCGGCATCGGCGGACGGTCCCTGTCCTGGCCGATCCGCTTGCTCATTGCCGCCGGGGCTGCGGCCATGCTGCACGGCCGGCCCGATTGGGAGCCGCCGCTCGTCGATGGAGTTACCGTATATCCCGGCATGAGTTTTGACCGCAATTATCAGGTGAAAAAGGGAAACATTGCCGGACAGGCGCCGCCGCGCGGGCCGATGCTGCTCGCCGAGGGAAGTCTGCTGCAGGGATTTGCCGATGCCGAAGACGGCTTCAATGTCCTGATTCACGAATTGGCCCATTTTTTTGACCGGGAAGCGAGAAAAGACGGACTGAAATTGCGGCTGCGGTCCGGGACGGTTGCCTGGGCAGAGGCTATTTCCCTGGAATGGCAGCGGCACGACCACGGGACCTCGCTCCTGTCCGCTTATGCCGCCCAGAACGAGGCCGAATTTTTTGCCGTGGCCAGTGAAATGTTCTTTGAAAATCCCCGGCCGCTCCATGACGCCCATCCCGAGCTTTTTGAAATACTGCGGGAGTTCTACCAGCAGGACCCGCGGCAGGTTCTGGAAAAAAATTTTAAGGGGAACTAAAATGAAAAAGATCAGAAATTTTATTAAAACGACTCTTTTCGGAGGATTACTTGTTATCCTGCCCATGGTTCTTACTTTTTTTCTCATAAGGTGGATATTTAATATTGTTTCGGGAATGATAGAACCCCTGACCATGTTGATAATGAAACAACCGCATATGCGGAAGATTATTGCGGATATAGTCTCCGTGGTTCTGATAATCGTGGTCTGCTTTGTGATCGGCTTGATCGTAAAGACAAAAATAGGCAGATATTTATTTGCCGAGATCGATAATCATATCCTTAAAATTGCTCCCGGTTATTCATTATTCAAGGAGACATTGAAGCAACTTGTGGGTCAGGAAACGAAACCTTTCTCTTCGGTGGTTCTGGCAAAAATATTCGGCAACGATACGCTTATGACCGGTTTTGTCACCGATGAGCACCCGGACGGCAGGTATACGGTCTATTTCCCCTCTGCGCTTAACCCCACCACCGGGCTTTTGTGTCATTTGAAAAAAGAGGATGTCCGAAAAATTGATGTTTCCGTAGAGACTGCTATGAGGTCGATCATCAGCTGCGGGGTGGGATCATCCAAGCTGTTTGAAAAGATGATAAATAAATTTTGACAAATTGGGCTTAAAGCAAATTCACACAACCGAATCCAGAATCGCTATTGCATAACTGCACCAGGACGGCTGTCGGCGGCTCAAACAAACAAGTCAAGCACGGTTAAAACGATCTTGCAATTTCAATACAATTTCCTTACACTACCATCATGGGGAAAATTGAGGTCCCCGTTAGTTTATTTGGCGGATGCAAGGGATATTGATGAATTGAAACCGAAACATATAAAATAAAGGAGATTATTATGAAAATAAAATTTAAGTTGCAAAGAATTATTATGATTATAGGAATTGTATTGATCTTCTGCAATCAGACAGTAGTTACTCAGGCCAATGCTCAAAAGCCAAACGAAGTAAATATTTCTGAATTAAAAGGCCCTTATCTCGGCCAGAAACCACCTGGCCTGACATCTGAGAGCTTTACTCCCGGAGTGAAATAATTTTATTCGCTGCATGATTTCTTGATCCTGCCGGCGGCAGGCGCGCAAGGATTGGCTACCGGGCGAGGCTGACTCCGAACCGTTTTGTTTTTTTTTCAGGTTCTTTTGTGGTATGATTTTTAACCTTGGACAAGGAGGGCCGGATGGCCATAAAAAAAGGGTTTTGTTTCGGGGCGGTTTTCCTGATGATCCTGTCGCTGGCGGCCGCAGAATGGCAAGATGAAACTGC
>SPCN01000424.1 GCA_004525465.1 Chrysiogenales bacterium
GGCCCTGTTCGGGGATGACGATCTTGCCGGTTATCTTCATGGACGTGACAGCCTTGAGTTTGTCCAGTCCGCCGTGGGCCTGGTAATTCATGGCCAGGATCTCGTCCAGGGTCTGGGCGCACAACAGCCCGCCCAGCAACGCTGCCGCCCAGGCCAAAACAAAAATCCTCTTCATCCGCGCCTCCTGATAACAAAAAAGCCATTGTAGCATACCGCTATTTTTTACCATAGCGCTGAACGACCATCTCAACTCGTTAAAGGACTGGATGGGAATTATGCCTTGTCCAGCTCCCGACGAATGGCCTGGCAGATCTTTTCAAGGATGAATGGTTTCTGTATGAAAGCGCCCGCCCCCAGATCGAGAGCCTTTTTGGCCCGTTCGGTCTCGGAGAAGCCACTGACGATGATGGCTTTCTGCCGCGGTCGAATGGCCAGAATGCGACGAAAGGTTTCCAGCCCATCAATACCCCGATCCATGATCATGTCCAGAATGACCAAATCCGCGGCATGATCCAGCAGGTATTGAAGCGCCTCCTCGCCGCTGGCCGCGGTCTGCACCTGGTAGCCGACCCGGGCCAGCATGGACATGGCTAACTCGCGCTGCTCTGGCATGTCATCAACAACCAGGATGGACTCGCCCCGGCCCATGAACTGAGCCAATGAGGCAGGGGACTGACTCATTTGCCGGCTTTTCTCAGTGACAGGGAAATAAAGCGTAAAGGTCGATCCCTTGCCTAATTCACTCTGAGCGTCGATATAACCGTTATGGTCCTTGACCGTTCCCCAGACCACGGCCAGGCCCAAGCCGGTGCCGCTGCGGCCCATGTTTTTTTTGGTATAAAAGGGTTCGAAAATTCGCCCGATGTCCTCGGAAAGGATGCCGGTGCCAGTGTCACTCACCGCCAACACGACATAGTCTCCGGCTTGCATCTCCTCGTGTCCCGAGACGGACTTTTCCAAAAAGCGGTTGCCCGTGGTGATGGTGACCACGCCGCCTGTGGGCATTGCCTCGGCGGCATTCAGGACAAGGTTCATCACAGATTTTTCGAGATGCACCGGCGACCCCACCACATTGAGCAGGTCCGGTGCCAATGAGGTCTCGACACTGACTTGCGGATACAACGACTTGAGTTTCAGGAATTCAGGAGAATTCAGATAATCGCCGATCAGATCATTCAGATTGGTCACTTCGGATATGGAAACCCCTCGCCGCGCCAGCGTTAGCAGATCCTGGATGATGGCCGCCCCGCGCTCCGAGGACTTCAGAATGTTGGTGGCATACTGGCGCTGGGGAGTATCCTTTTCCATTCCCAGCAGCAGCAGTTCCGCGTAGCCGCTTAAAACCCCAAGTACGTTGTTCAAGTCGTGAGCCACGCCCCCGGCCAGCGTGCCTATGGCTTCCATCTTTTCCACCCGCCGCAGGCGCTCCTCAAGACGATGACGCTCCTCTTCCACTTGCATGTATTCGCTGAAATCCTCGATAAGTCCCTGAACCCCGACCACCGCGCGATCGGCAGCGAAAATAGGCACCAGATGCGAGCGGAGGTAAACTTTCTTTCCCCATTTCGAGGTGTAGGGATGTTCGCTGGTGAATAGGCTGGCCTCGTCCAGGCATTTTTTAAAATCGCCCGCGATCCCGGAATCGACCAGGGGCGGGAAAGTGAAGATGTTGATCTCTTTCGTGGCTTCGGGCGAAGACGAGTCGAGAATCCGCAACAACGCCGGGTTGACGTCGAGAATGCGTCCCTGGCGATCGATGACGATGATGCCCAGCGGGGCATTATCGGCCATCCGCCGGAAACGCTCTTCGCTCTCGCGTAAGGCCTCCTCCGCTCTTTTACGCTCAATCAACATCGCCACTTGGTTGGAGACAAATACCAGTATGTTCTTGTCGGCCTCACTGTAACGGACCGATTCCGTATAGGTTTGAACGACCATCACCCCGATTGTTTCACCTGTTTGCGTCCTAAGCGGCACCCCCAACCAGTCAAGCGAGGGGGCGCCGATTGACTCGACTTCCCCGGATGCGACCAGCCGCGCGAAGTCCTCCGGCGCCACCAGCAGCGGCTTCCCTGTCCGCAGTACATATTTAGTTAGTCCCTTGCTTAAATCGCCGCGGGGAGGAACCTCATCAACTTCGTCGACCCAGTAGGGAAAATGAATCACCTTCGAGCTCAGGTCGTAAAGGGCGATGTAAAAATTCCTGGCCGGCATCAGTTCGCCGATGGTGGCATGGATAGAGCGGAACAGCTGATTCAGATTGATCGCGGTTTGGGCCGATTCCGAGATCTGGTAAATCGCTTTCTGCAC
>SPCN01000302.1 GCA_004525465.1 Chrysiogenales bacterium
CGCATTTTCCAGGATCTGCTTCTTTTGGGCCAGGTCGGGCAGGATGTTCAAACCGCCGTCGCTCATACCCAGCAGAGCAGCGGTCCCGGCAGCCGGGTTTTCCACTACCAGGATGTCGGAAAGCAAATTGGGGCCGCGCAGGCCTTTTTCCTTGTCCAGGATCGGCTTCATCAGCGTGGCGGTCGGCAGGAAACCTTTCAGGATAAGCTGGATTTTTTTCTCCCGGCCCAGGGCCACGATCCGGGCCACGGCCGCCTCGGCCCCCGGGCAGTCGAAAATTTCGAAATCGGCGGGACTGGCCCCGTGTTGACGCAGCAGTTCCTTTATTCTGGCTGCGGCGCCGCACAAAATAAAATCGGCCAGGTTTTGCTGTTTGGCCTGGATCAAGGACAGGATGGTGCTGTCGTCCTCGGGGCAGGGCACGCCGGCCGTGATGTTTTTTATGCTCCCGGCCTTACTGACCAACTGCTCAAGACTGGTGATCATGACGGTTCTCCTCTCTTGCCTGATAGGGCCTGCTCAGGGCTTGAAATTGTAGCCGATCTCGAACGCCTTAAGGTTCAGGTCGATGAACCGGGGCGGAACTTTTTTGCCGACGACCTCCAACCAGAGCTTCTTGTCGATATCCATGCGTGAAGCCAGCAGGCCGATAAGAATGACATTGGACACCTTTTCGTTGCCAAGTTCATTGGCCAGGCGCGTGGCCGGGATCACGACCAGCTCGGCGGCGAGTTTTTGCAGCTGTTCGATCGTATCGGCTGGGTACTTTTCCAGTCCGGCGGCCACGGGCAGCGGCTGCCATTCGAAATCGTTAACCAGGATTTTACCTTTTTCGCTCAAATAATTGATGTTGCGCAGGGCTTCGAGCTTCTCGAAAGCCAGGATATAATCGATTTCCTTCAGCGCCGGCAGGGGGGAAAAGACCTGGTCACCGTAACGCACGGTGGAGATCACATCGCCGCCGCGCTGGCTCATGCCGTGCACTTCGCTCTTTTTGACCTGGAATCCGGCCAGCAGCAGCACATCGGAGAGCAGGTCGCTGGCGGTCAATATGCCCTGGCCGCCCACGCCGCAGATCAGGATCGATTTGGTTTTCATTGTTGGCCCCCAGTTAGGAATGATTCCAGGCTGACGGAATTGATGTGCGGGCCCTTATCGTCGGCAAAGCTGATGGCCTTGAAGGCGCAGACCTGGGCGCAGACGCCGCAGCCGGTGCACAGCGCTTCGTTGATCAGGGACTTGTCGTCGCTGTCGCTGCTGATGGCCGGGCAGCCCAAACGCAGGCAAACCTTGCAACTGGTGCATTTTTCCTTGTCCACGCTCATGGGCGACCACTTGGCCTTGCGGTAAAGCAGTACGCAGGGGCGACGGATAACGATCACTGACGGCTCTTCACGCAGCAGCTCGCGTTTGAGCAGCTCGCGGATGGCTTTGACATCGTAGCCGTCAACCTCGTAGGTATGTTCCAGGCCCAAACCATCGCGCACCAGCTTGGCGATATCGATGCGCCGGGCTTCCTGGCCCATCAGGGTCTTGCCCGAACCGGGATTCTCCTGGTGTCCGGTCATGGCTGTTATGGAATTGTCCAATATGACCACGGTGGATTTTCCATGGTTGTAGATGACGTCGACCAGGCCGGTGATGCCGGAATGGAAGAAGGTGGAATCGCCGATCACGGCCACCTGCTTGATGGTCTTGCCGGCCTTTTCCAGCGCTTTTTCTATGCCTAACAGGACTGTGATGCTGGCCCCCATGTCTACGCAGGTGTCCATGGCGCTCAATGGGCGCAGCGCGCCCAGGGTGTAGCAGCCGATGTCGCCGCGCGACTGCACCTTCAGCACGCCCAGGTTGTAGAAAAAGGCCGTGTGCGGGCAGCCGGCGCAAAGCGAAGGCGGCCGTCCGGGAACCGTGGCGCCGTCATGGCGCGGCGTCATGTCCTTCAGGCCCAGGCTGGCCCGAATCGTGTCCTGCGACATTTCGCCCAAAAGAGGAAAAACGTTCTTGCCGATGATCTCTTTTTGCGGAGTCGCCAGGCGGGCGAAAGTTTCGATGATGGGATCGTTTTCCTCGAGTACGTATATTTTATCGACCAGGTCGGCAAAACGCCGGAACAGGTTGACCGGGAAAGGGTAGGGCAGGGCCAGCTTCAAAAACCAGGCATCGGGAAAGACCTCGCGGCCGTATTGGTAGGAGACTCCCGAAGCCAGCACGCCGATCCTCTCCTTGCCTTTGCTGATGATGTTGTGGCTGAAAGTGTCGCTGAAAAGGGCCAGTTTTTTCAGGCGTTCCTCGACTGCCACGTGGCGCTTGCGGGCGTTGCCCGGCAGCAGGTTGCGCTTGAGAAAATCGCTCTTGTATTCGGGTTCGGGGGGAGTTTGCCGTTCGCCCAGTTCCACGGCCGAGCGTGAATGGCAAGTGCGGGTGGTCATGCGGATCAGCACCGGGGTGTCGAATGTTTCGCTGATCTTAACCGCTTCCAGCACCATGTCCCTGGCTTCCTGGGAATCGGCCGGTTCCAGCACCGGCATTTTGGCGGCCACGGCGTAGTGGCGGTTGTCCTGTTCGTTCTGGGAACTGTGCATGCCGGGGTCGTCGGCCGATATGATAACCAGGGCGCCGGTGGCGCCGATGTAACTGGCGGAAAACAGGGGGTCGGCGGCCACGTTCAGGCCCACGTGCTTCATGGCCACCAGGGCGCGGGCGCCGGTGAAACTGGCTCCTAAAGCCTCTTCCATGGCAGTCTTCTCGTTGGCTCCCCACTGGGCGTGGATGACGTCCTTGTAACGGATGATGTTTTCCAGGATCTCGGTGCTGGGCGTTCCGGGGTATGCCGAAGCGAAGGTGATGCCCGCTTCGTAGGCGCCGCGGGCGATGGCTTCGTTACCTGAGAGCAGTTCTTTGGCCATTGGTCCTCCTATTGCCGTTAAAGGATAAACTTTATGATATTTCGCCGCATTAGTCAAGACCAGAAAAAGTGGTTGGAACGTTGAAAAGTTGAAATGTTGAAACAAATCAGTGACTTTCCAGATTCTGCAATGGCTGCTTTCACTGCAACACTTCAACGCTTCAACACTTCAACTTGAATGTTGCAATTATATTTTCTTTTTGCTATAGAATATTCCATATGAGGTGACCCTGATGAAAAACAATAAAAGATGTCCGAAGTGCGACTCCACCGCCCTCGGACGCAAGCGCGGTTCCCCGGTGCTCAACAGCTGGAGCCGGATTTCCGTAAACTTGACCAGCCTCGATGTTTGGGTGACCCGCTACGTTTGCACC
>SPCN01000061.1 GCA_004525465.1 Chrysiogenales bacterium
CAGTACCAGCTGGTTTTTTCATGATGAACGTCTTTGGCTCTACAACGGCTACGATGACCTGATGCTGATGCCGATCGGAAAAGTTCTGAGCCTGCCCGAACTGATTGCGGTTTCAGACATGCTGCGCCAGGAAGGAAAAAACGGTAATTTTGTTCTGGTCGATCCGGATTTTGTCAAAACCCATGTTGATCTTGCCGATTTTTTTAAGGTGGAGATCGATCTGGATAATGGCGATTATATTTATTCCAGCCGGAAACTTGTCGATCTGCCGGGCAACAAGTTGCACAAAAAACGCAACCTGATCAACCAGTTCCTGGCGTTGTATCCTGATTATGTCAGCCAGCCTCTGCAGCCTTCCGACCTGGATGCCTGCCTGGAACTGGCTGAAAAATGGTGCCGGCAGCGCACCTGCCTGGAGCTTGATTTCGACCATGAAACATCGGCTTTAAAAAAGGCTTTGCGCTATTTCGACGAATTGGAATTGCAGGGTTTGAAGATTTCTCACCGCGGCGAACTGTTCGCGTTTTCCATCTTCTCCCGCCTGAGCAGCAACATGGCCGACGTGCATTTTGAAAAATTTGATCCCGGGATCAAGGGCAGCGGCCAGGTGATCAACTGGGAAACCGCGAAAAGCCTGTCGGCGAAATACAAGTACATAAACCGCGAACAGGACCTGGGCATCGAGGGATTGCGCCGGGCCAAGAAATCGTACAGTCCGGAGTATATCGTCAGCGCCTATAGCCTGGAGAGAAAACCCTGAAAATCTTCTTACCCTCGCTTCGGGCCGCAGTAAAGACTACTGCTCTGGTTCGCGCGCGATGACCCCTTTTTCGATCAGCAGGTCCACCTGTTTGTTAACCATGTCGGCGAAGCGCAGGAAATGGGGAATGGTCAGGTGGGCGTAGGTGTGGATGTTGACTCTGCTGGGATCCTTGACGTCGCGGATGCCCAGCCCCAGGCAAATTTCTTCGGGATTGACGTTAAAAGAGATCAGGTTGGCATAAACGTGGTGAGAGTGAAGATCGTTTATTTCAATTTTTTCTTCTTTTTTTTCCATTTGCTTCTCCTTAACGCCGCCGGCATTTCATGGCGGCGGCAACCCGGCCAACCGGTTCAGCGGCAGCTGTTTTTCTCAAGTTTTTGCAAGACCTTGTAAAGTTTCTGTTCGTCTGCCGTTAACACGATGCGGCTGTTTTTCTGCGTTTGCTCATCTTTGCGAATCACACTCATGTCCACATTGAAGCCGAGCTTCTTAAAGGCCTTCTTGAGGCCAGGGCGGCCCTGGATCAAGGCTTCATAACTGATAACGATGCTTTTCGGCATATTTTCATGAGCGGCGACCAGAGCGTTGTTGTTATCGAACCAGTTGAGTTTGAACTGCGATATGCCGCGCTTGAACATGCTGGACTTGACGTCGGCCGGGTTCCTGAAAATAAAGACTACCCGGATCTTTTTATCCTTGGCGATGTGGCGGAAAAAAAACAGCGCCGGCATGTGGACGATCTTCAGTCCGTTCAAGCCAGGAGCGTTGTTCAGACGGTCGACGATCTTGTTCATTTCCACAACGTTTTCCTCGGTCATGGCCTTGTCGATCAACTTTTTTTCAAGTTCCTTGCCCAATTCCAACTCGAAGTACCCCGACTTGTTGTATTCGTCGCCGCCGAAATCGCTGGGGAATGCGACCCCGGCGCTTTGCAGCAGCTGACAGGCCAAAGAGGTGCCGCTGCGGGGATGGCCGACGACAAAAATACCGTTCTTCAACACTTTCGGCCTGATCTCGATTTTGTCAGTGGCCGGCGAAATTTCCATGTTTCCTACCTCAATTTCTGCTGAATTTGTGAAAGGCCATTATACCACAGGCTGGCTCTTTCCGGAAAGCAATGAACCTGCCGAAATCGGCATAGGGAAGAGAAAGGGAAGCCAAAAAAGAAGAAATAAGTCCATGAGGTCAATAAATGCTATTTCAATCTCTTGCTCCCTCTTTCCTCATTCTTCCCTCTCTCTTCCCTTGTCTTCGGCTTTGCTTTTCAGCTGATATTCTTATAAAATGTCATTATATGGAAAAATTCAGGACGCAGTTGGTCGAAGACAGCCAATCCATGCAATTCTCCCTGGATAGCCGGGGTGTCCGCGAATTTTCCCTGAAAAAAAAAACGGGGTTCCTGAACCGCAGTTTTGACGGCAGCTGGAAGAGCCGGGCTGAAGAAACCGCTGGCAGGGAGGCCGCTGCCAAAGCCCTGTCCGGGAAAAGCCCGGGAAACCAATTGCCGGAGCTGCCCCCTCTGCCTATGGACACGGGGGCGATCCTGGCCGACAATAGCTTTTTGACCGATTTTCTAGACCGGCTTGCCCTTGGCGAATGGAAATTGCAGTTCCGGGCCCGGCACTGCCTGCGCGCCATTCAGAACTCGCAGCGCCAGAAACTGAAAACGGTTTTCAGCCATTTCAGCATTTCCGTTACGTTCAAGATTCCCAACCAAACGGAGGAACTGGAAGTCAGCGAAGGGAGCAGCGAAGCGCTGAAATTCAACTTGAATGGCCTGACCAGGCGTATCAATGAAACGGTTGAAAATCAAAAGAACCGTTACAAGACTGCTTTGAATTGCGAAATCCCGGTCGTGCTTCAGGCCGGCGAAGGAGCCATTCTTTTTCATGAAATTCTCGGTCATTCCCTGGAAGCGGATTACGTGTGCCAGGGAGTTTCTCCTTTCACCCTGGCGGATTTGAACAAGTTGATCGTCCCGCCCCAGATCACCATTCACTGCCGTGATGACCGAGACACATTTTTCAGGAATGCCGGAGTGGATGACGAAGGCGATACCTGTCCATCACCGCTGTTGGTCGAAAATGGCGTTCTGCGCCGTTTTATCAGTGATTATGCCTACCAGAGAATATTACAGCTCGCCGACCGCGGCCATGCCCGCCTCGAGGATTTCAGCCGCATTCCCCAACCGCGCATGTTTGCCACCTACGTCCAACCCGGAAGTTTCCCCGCAGCCGAGATCATTGCCTCGACCCCCTACGGTATCTATGCCCGGGAGTTCGGAGACGGCGGCCTTGATTTCCAATCGGGGCGGTTCTATTTCAACATCCGCCAGTCCTATCTGATCGAAAAAGGACGCTTGACCGCCCCCATCGGCAACTTAACCGTCAGCGGCCTGGTCAGAGAGATTTTCAATGATATTGGCATGATCGGCGATGATTTCAAGTATGATCGCGGCGTCAGTTACTGCCAAAAAAACGGGCAAGTACTGCCGGTGCGTGTGGGGCAACCCACCATCAAGATCAACAAGCTGCGGGTCAATGGAGGCCAGAGTGCTTGAAACGATTTTAAAAACCGGCCGCGAAGCCGGTTTTTCTACCGTCGAAGCCTTTGCTGAAAAGATCCTGCGCCAGGAGTGCGAAGGGAGCGAACAGCCCCTGTCGCTTCATGAAGTTCATGGCAACCGGATACGGGTCAGGGCTTTCCGTGATAGGGGCGATCCGCTCGGATTCAGCCTTTCCAATCCAGATTCCCGGCTGGTCAAGCGCTGCTTTGCCGAGCTCGCGCATGGTTCCGGGTTGGATGGAAAAAAGAACTTTGCCCAGCTGTTGCCCAAAAACGTGGCGAAAAGCAAATTGGATATATATGACCCGAGCATCGAGAACTGGGATAACGACCAGGCCGGTGAATTGCGGGAAAGGATCAGGGAAAGCCTGGTGACTTTTCCGGGGATGAAACTGAAGAAATTCAATTTCTCCCGTGTATTGAAAAAAGTCTACCTGGCCAACAGCTGCGGTTTCCTTGCCAAATACAAAAAAACTCATTTCCAGGTTTCGCTAACCTTCCTGTTCAAGAACCACGCCCTCGAACTCAGTGAAAGCCGTATATATTGCAGTGATTTCGATCCCCAGCGCCTGGTGGCCAGGGCAGGGAATCTCCTGGGCGCCCTTAGCGCCGACCAGGGGGCCATGGATTCCGGAGCTGAATTTGTCATCATGTCACCAGAGGCCTCGGTCCAGGTGTTGAGGGAATTTTCTCGCAACTTGAAACTCGACCATGCGGCCGCCGCCGGGCGCGGCATCGTCGCTTCACCAAGGGTGAGCATCCTGGACAATCCCGCCATGGATGGGCAGTCCGGTTCGGCTCCGTTCGATGATGAAGGATTGGCCTCGGCTGAAAAATACCTGATCAACAAAGGCGTTTTCGTAAGATATATCGCGGATATTCGCACCAGTTTCGCCAAGGGAGGGAACTCCACAGGAAACGGGTTCCGTGAAGAGAGCGCTATTTTTCCCCAGGTCCGGTTTTCCAACCTTTATTTCAAGCCTTCGACCATATCGCTTGCCCATATGCTGCGCCAGGCGCAAAAAGGCATTTTGGTTTACCTGGTCAAGCTGAAAGGTTACGGCCGCCAGCCCGGCGAATACGTGTTCTCGGCATATGGCTATTTTTTTGCTGATGAAGAAATCTCCCGACCCGTCCACTTCTATTTTTTGACTTCAATGCGTTCCTATCTGCTGCATATCAACGAAATCTCCAGGGAACTGCGTTTCTTTCATGCCCGTGTCAATATTGGTTCGCCATATCTACTGCTTCAAGGGCGCTGTGATGCGGGAAATAAAATTATCATTTAAAATGAGATTTTTTAAGCTATGATATATTTAATAAGAAAACAAGCGAGGTTAGACATGAAAAAGATGTTGCACGCAATAATGATTTTTTGGCTGAGTTTCATGCTGTATGGAGACGGTATTGTTATCACCAGTTCCGGGCAGATCTTTGTGGGCAGCGAAGTCCATTTCCGCTTCGATCCCGATCAGGGCGCCGGAGCCGGATATCGTTGGGAATTTGGCGACGGACCTTCCGAAAACACCGTCAATAACCAAAGTCATCATGCCTTCAACGAACCGGGAAATTACCATGTGACCTGCACATTTTTGGGACCCGGTTCTTCTTCAATAACAGGTGAGATCACAGTCACTGTCAACGACAACCGCAGCATCTCCCCCCAGGGGAGCAATTTTCGCAGCGGGCGGAGGGTGAATTTCCAATCGGAGAATTTTGTCGAAAACAACCTGCGCTGGGATTTCGGGGACGGGACGATCGAGAACGGTCCGCGCAACCACGGCCACATGTATCCGAACCCGGGGAATTTCACGGTCCGCGCCTTTGATCGCGGGGGCAGCAGTCCGACGGCCATCACCTGTCAGGTATTGATTGAAGCGGACAACCGCCAGGTAAGTGCCGCCCCAAACGCGCCACGCGCCAATCAGAGCGTCGTTTTCACTGCCCAGAATTTTTCCGGCGGCGGCCTCAAGTGGGATTTCGGCGATGGAACCGTGGAGAATGGCAACCAATCCATGAACCACATATTCCACCAGGCGGGAAGTTATCAGGTACGGGTTTGGGAAAACTCGGAATCTCCTGATACGGCGCTGAGTTTCTCTCTGCCGGTAGCTCCCGACAACCGCCAATTGCAGGTAACGCCGCTTCCGGCCCGGGCCAACCAGGCGGTCAATTTCAACGCCGTAAACTTTGCCGGTTCCGATTTGAAGTGGAATTACGGGGACGGCAAGATCGAAAACGGCGGCCCTGTTGCTTCCCATGTATTTACCACCCCGGGGAGTTTCCAGGTCCAGGTCTGGGAAGCAAATATGGCAGCCGAGAACGCCCTGAAAACAACGGTCGCGGTCCAGCCCGATATGCGCCAGGTCAGTATCAGCAATCCTCCGGAGCTGTTTCAGGGAGCCGAGGCCGTTTTTGAAGGCCGTAATTTCGGCAGCGCTCAATTGAAATGGGATTTCGGCGACGGCACTATCGAACGCGGTGGCGCCAGGCAGACCCACCGCTTTCAGCGCAGTGGAAATTTCTTGATGAAAGTTGTGGAAGCTGACGAGTCGAACACCCTGCCTGTGGAAAAAAGGATCCAGGTGCTGAACGACAATCGCGATCTGGTCGTGAAAACGGGCATGATTTTCGCCGACAGCGAATTTGAAGTGGAAGCAAAAAATTTCCGGAGTTCAGCAGTACGGTGGGATTTCGGCGAAGGCCAGGTTGAGAATGGTCCGCGGTTGATGAAGCACCGCTACAACCGCACCGGCCAGTTCCGCATCCGGGCTGTCGATTTCGCAGGGCGTGACGGGAAATTCATTGAAAAGATCGTCATGGTTGAAAATGACAGCCGCCTTATCAGCCTGCCCGACGAAATCATCGCCGGTGAAGCAATCGACATGCAGTTGAAAAACGCGGCTCCCGGTAATTTTATCTGGAAATTTTCAGACGGTGAGACCCGCAGCGGACAGGATTTGCGAGGCAAAGCCTTTCGCTACGCCGGGCCGCAGAAGATTACAGTAGCCGATTCGAGCGGACAATACCCGCCTTTGGAAAAAACGATCCGTGTGCTTCCGGACACCCGCGTTTTAAAAAGTTCTGCCGGATTCATCTTGCCCCAAGAGGAAGTGGCTTTCACGGCCATGAATTTCAAGGGACCGGGCATCCGCTGGGATTTTGGCGACGGCACGATCAAGGAAAACGGCCAGGCCAAGGAAACACACCTGTATCGCACCATGGGCCGCTTCCAAGTCAAAGCCGTGGATTTCAACGGCCGCAGCAGCAAGGTTTTCAGCACTGATGTGGTGGTGGCCGAAATGACTCCCGGTTTTAAAATCAATGCTCTGGAATTTGTTTTCGGCAACGGCAAGTATTATCGGGTCATCGCCAGGAACAGTCCCGGCCCCAATTATCAACTACGTGTGAAAACCAAGGGCCGGGGAGTGCTCAGCGGCCAGTTCATTCTGGACAACATGCCCATAGGCCTTTTCCAGATCATCGTCCAGGAAAACCAGACAGGCCTGTTGTCCAAAAGCCAGATGGTAGCCCTGCCAACCATCGATCCGGGTTTGCATGAATTGACCATGAAATTCAACAATTACACATTTGACAAAAAATTTCCCATCATCAAGTATTTCGTTTCCACGGCCGGGATGATCCAGATCGTTGCCCCGTCAATCGACAGCAATGTTTCGCTTGAAGATAAAATTGAACTGAGTTGGACCGTCGCGAGTAAAAATCCGTTTTTTGAGATCGCTATTTCCGCTATCCCGTTCCAGTTTCTGAATGACAAGCAGATCGAATGGCAGCCGGTGGCCGGCAACAGCTTCACATTCATTCCTGATTCTTTTAAGGCGGGGAGCTGGATCTATTGGCAGGTACGTTTGCTGAACGTTAACAAGCAGGTGCAAACCACCTCCGAGATTGCCACTTTCAAACTGAGCGAATAAACGCTTTTCAGTTATTGTGTTGGACGGATTGCCTGATAGCGGCGCGATTTGTAAAATTTTATTGAATTTGCTATAAAACATTCATGGAAAACGTGAAAATCCTGGTTGTCGATGATGAAAAAAACATTCTGGAGTCGGTAAAAATGGTCTTGAACTATGAGAAATACAACGTTCAGGTCGCCAAGGATGGGATCGAAGCGATCGATATTTTTAAAAAATTCCTGCCTGACATTGTTCTGCTGGATGTAAAAATGCCGGGTTTGGACGGCCTGAAAGTGCTGAAATCCTTCAAGACCGTGAACCCGGTTGCCGAAGTCATCATGATCTCCGGTCATTCGGGAATCGAGGAAGCGGTGGAGGCTTCGCGTCTGGGTGCTTTCGATTTTCTTGAAAAACCAATTTCCCGGGACAAGCTTGTCTTGACGGTACGAAATGCCGCCGAAAAAATTTCCCTGCTCAAGGAAAATTTCAATTTACGGAATTTAACCGCAAAAAAGTATGAACTTGTAGGACAATCAGCCGTCATGAAAGCCCTGCAGGAAACCATTCGCCGCGTGGCCCGCAGTGATTCCACGGTTTTGATCTCCGGCGACAGCGGTACCGGCAAGGAACTGATCGCGCGCCTGATTCACCAAAAGTCGGTTCGCAGCCAGAGCCGTTTTATCCAGGTAAACTGCGCCGCCATCCCCGATGAACTGATCGAAAGCGAGCTTTTCGGGCATGAAAAGGGATCGTTCACCGGAGCTTATGAGAAAAAGATCGGCAAGTTCGAAAGCGCCCACCGCGGCAGCATTTTTCTTGATGAGATCGGGGATTTGAGCATAAAAGCCCAGGCCAAGGTCTTGCGCGTGCTCGAGGAGGGCGAGGTGCAGCCGGTGGGTTCACCCGAGATCAAGAAAGTCAATGTCCGTGTCATCGCGGCCACCAACAAGAACCTGGATGAAGAGATAAAAAAAGGCAATTTTCGCGAGGACCTGTACTTCCGCCTGCACGTGGTGCCCATCCATTCTCCTTCCCTGCGCGACAGGAAGGAGGATATCCCGCTGCTGATCGACCATTTCATCGCTTTTTTCTCGGAAGAAAACAATTACCGCAAAAAATCGTTTTCCGCCGAGGCGCTGGCCCTGCTGCTGGATTACCAGTGGAAGGGGAATGTCCGTGAATTGCGCAACCTGGTGGAAAGGATGCTGATCATGTGCCGTACGGACCAGATTTCAACCCTCGACCTGCCTGATTACATCAACCTGCGCAGCGAGACCGGGCAATTGTCCCTGCTGCAGATAAGCAATTGGAAGGAGTTCAAGGCGCGATCGGAGAAAATGTTTTTGGAACAGAAATTAAAGGAATTCGGATACAATGTGGCCAAAACCGCCCGGGAGATCGCCTTGCCGCGCAGCAACCTCTATCAAAAAATCGAATCTCTTGGTATAATGTCAGGGCATCAGCAGGATGCGGATGAAGAATCGCCTCTTTCCTGACCGAAAGGGGAGGAATGCAAGAAATGGATTCCCCAATCATCGTGATTTACATGCAAAATATTAAATTCTCTCAGGGAGGCAGATAAAATGAAAAGAAAATGCTTGGTTCTTCTGGTCATCGTGTTGTTCTCTTCGCCAGCGCTGTTTTCCAGAAATGCGTATTGGAAGCCCAATATCCAGATGTCTCCGACATCTTTGCGCGAGGGGCAAACGGTTAAGTTTACCGCCATCCTCAATCTCGAAGGCGGTGCCGCGTCCTGCCAAATCAATTACATGCAAAACCTGCGCTTTGTCGCCAGGGTGGATAGTGAGGTGATATTGGACAAAATCCTTTATTATTTCTGCCCGGCAGTCGATTATTTTATCGATGCGACCTGGGTAGCCAAGGGCGGCTCACACAAGGTGGCGTTCACCGTGGAAGCTACCGACAAAACCACACCCGACTCCAATCCCAATGACAACAAGGTGGAAAGATCTTTTTCTGTTTATCAGCCCCCCCCCATCTCCACGGGGAATCCACAGGGCCAGCCGACGCAGCCGGTTCTGTCCCAGAACCTGCAGACCAATACGAACCTCAATCTGCAGATCCAGCCGTGTGTCCGGTATCAAGGGGAAGCGACCGATTTGATCGTGCAGGCGCTTACGGTCACTCCCGGGCCGGGAACGGACTGGGAATACACTGCCACCGTTCAGAACCTTGGCCGCCGCTGTGTAAAAGCGCTCGAGTTTGCATTGAATAATGTGAACCTGAAGCTGGTTGCCGACTGCGCCGGCAACCCTGCCGATCCCGTCAACTTCTTTATCACGGCCGGGCAGACAAGGACGATCAAGGGAAAATTCAGCAAACCCCCCAGCTTCGTTTGTTCCATGAACGGCAAATTCAAATTTGCGGAATTCGAATTCGTGATCGATCCCAACCGGAAGATACCCGACCCGAACCGCAGGAACAACAGCAAAAAGATCCAAGTGAGGATGCTCTAGCAATTCGCTTCAAAGAACGCCATCTGCTGCCGGAAGCCCCTTGGCAGGGGAGTGTCTGTCCACTGCGGGCCTGGAAATCCCGCAAGATCCCCTGACGCGATGCGACCTCTATCAAAAAATCGAATCTCTTGGTATAATGTCAGGGCATCAGCAGGATGCGGATGAAGAATCGCCTCTCCCTTGACCGGGAGGGGAGGAAAGTCCGGACTCCGCAGGGAAGGATGATCCCCAACAGGGATTTTCCCCCGCTGGCCGGGGGAACAGGACAGTGTCACAGAGAACAGACCGCCCCGCTGCCGGCAACGGCGGCGGAGCAAGGGTGAAAAGGTGAGGTAAGAGCTCACCGTCCCGACCGGCGACGGCAGGGACTGAGACAAACCCCATCCGGAGCAAAGCTAAACAGAGGGCGCTTGAGGCTTTCCCGGCCGAAGCCCTTGGGTTAGCTGCTGGATCCCGCCGGCAACGCCGGGACCAGATAAATGGTTCTTCACGACAGAATCCGGCTTACAGTCCGCATCCTGCTGATGCCTTTTCGGCTTTCCTGTGCTCCAATAATCTTCCCAGTCAAGAAATGGTTCGCCGATGGCCCGCTACTCGTCACGCGTCACGATATTTCGTTTTATTTCTAAAA
>SPCN01000048.1 GCA_004525465.1 Chrysiogenales bacterium
GCATCGAAACGGCAGACGGTCAGACATTGACCGCAGCCGATGCAAATAACTTTATCGATCTGGGCGACATTCTCCACCATGGTGATGGCCTGGACCGGGCACCACTTGACGCAGGCGGCGCAGGCGGTGCATTTTTTCTTCTTTACCGACGGCGTGGCGGTCGAATGCTGGACCAGCTTGCCGCGCCGGCTGGCACAGCCCATCCCCATGTTTTTCAGGGCCGCGCCGAAACCTGAAGCCAGGTGGCCGGTGAAATGGGAAACCACGACCAGGGCCTGGGTCTTGACGATCAGGGAAGCGATTTTGACTTTCGAGTATAGCCTGCCCGGGATCGGCACTTCCAGTTCTTCGTCACCGGTCAGACCATCGGCCATGATCAGCGGCAGACCGGTTTTTTCGAAACCGAACCCGTGGCGCTGGGCCAATTCTATGTGGCTGATGGCCTGGTTGCGCATACCGCTGTACAAGGTGGCGGTATCGGTTAGAAAGGGCAGGGCCCGACGCTGTTTGAGCAGGTCACCCATCATCTTGAAATTCAGCGGCCGCACGTAGCCTTTAGTTTTTTCCTCGCCGAAATGGGTCTTGAAAGCCACCATGTCGTTGGCCTGGACAAAGGAAAAAAGGTTGTTGGCCATAATGGCTTTTTCGAGTTTTGCACATAGCGACTCGTCGCTTTCGTTGTCGACGCCGGGGATAAAATATACTTTTTCCTTCATTTATTCTTTCCTTTCAATTAATGTTTTTATCATATTGTGTATATTTATAGGCCATTTTCGATTGATTAGCTCGCTTTTTATGGACACTCGATCTGCTCATATCTGAGAAATGTAACCATTCCGGGTGAAAAAGTCAATTCCCTGCGGGAATATTTTTCAAAGCTTTTTTTAACCAGCCGGGGATCAATCGCTTGAAATGGTCAATAACACTTGACTTTTTATTTTTCGTATGTTAACTTTTGGTATAAGCAGGAGGTCGACATGAATAAAAAATATCTGGCCGAGGATATATCCAAGAGAATATCCATTAAAAAATATGAGGCCTATAACTTTATTGACCTATTCATCGAAGTCGCCCTGGAAAATCTCGGCAAGGGGCGCAAACTAGTGCTTTCCAAATTTGGAACCTTGATCATTAAAAAAAAGAATAAAAAGCGCGTGATCAATCCCATCAATCGCCAGCCAATGATCATTCCTCCCACCAAGATCGTGAAATTCATCCCTTCGGAGAACTTGAAAAAGAAGTTCGAGGGAAATGGCTGAACTCAATGAAGAGCAGTTAAAAAGGATTTCTTTTCACCTGCTGACCGTTAATAATCCCAAGGCCAGACAGCATCTGCTGAGAAACAAGTTCAAGAAAGACGATTTATTTTGCCTGGGAGCTCGGCAACTTGAATTGACCGGGCTGCTTCCGGCCGAGATCAGGGATATACGACATAAAAACTGGGCCGCCGCCGAAAACGAAGTAGCTCGGTCGAAAGCGAACAACATCCAAATCATTTTCAGCGAAGACAGGGATTATCCGCCGCTGTTAAAAGAAATTTTTGATCCGCCTGATTTCATTTATTTTACCGGCAACCGGGAAATTCTGGCAAAAACCAAATTGGCCGTGGTAGGATCACGCCGGGGCAGCAACTACGGCCAATCTGTCATAAACCGCATTCTGCCCGAATGCATCCGGGCCGGACTGGTGATTGTTTCGGGCATGGCCTATGGGATCGATTCCATGGCTCACCGGGTGGCAATCCGTGAAAATGGAATCACCATCGGCGTTAATGCCGGCGGATTGCTGCATTTGAATCCCCCCGGCAACAGCGGCCTGATCAAGAAAATCATCGATCATGGCGGCATTATCAGTGAATTTCCACTGGATGTTGTTCCACGTCCTTTTCTTTTTCCTGTCCGCAACCGGGTCATCGCCGGGATTTCCAAGGCCGTGCTGGTCGTTGAAGCGGCCCTACGCAGCGGTTCACTGATCACGGCCAGGCTGGCCATCGATCAAAACCGTGACGTCATGGCTGTTCCGGGAAATATTGACCAGTCTTTGAGCCAGGGGACGAACTATCTGTTGCAACAGGGTGCCAAATTGATCGCCAGTGCTTCCGATTTGCTGGAAGAATTCGGATTGGAGGTGGCATCGCCGGCAAAACGGGAGCTGGTTTTGTCGGTCAAAGAAAAGCAAATACTTGACTTGTGCGGAGAAAGTGAGGTAAAAGGGTTCGATTTTCTGGTTGAAGCACTTGATCTGTCAACCGCTGAAATTGTTTCGCTTTTGATGGGCTTGATTTTAAAAAACTTGATAGCGGAAGAAGCGGATGGTTACCGAAGGATAAATTATGCCTAAAAAAACATTGGTGATTGTAGAATCTCCGGCCAAGTCAAACACGATTTCCAAATATCTGGGCGACGACTTTGTGATCAGTTCTTCCATGGGTCATATCCGCGACCTGCCGGCCGCTGTCTTGGGAATTGATCTGAAAAACAACTATAAACCCTGCTACGAGGAGTTGCCAGGGAAAGCCCAGGTGATCAAGGAGTTGCGCAAGCTGGCCAGGAACGCGGATAAAATTTTTCTGGCCTCCGATCCCGACCGTGAAGGTGAAGCCATTGCTTTTCATTTGCAGCAGGTTCTGCAAGCGGAAAACCAACATATTTTTCGCGTGCTTTTCAATGAGATCACCCGCCAGTCCATATTGGCGGCAGTGGAAAAACCGCTGGCAATTGACGGACACAAAGTCGATTCCCAACAGATGCGCCGACTGCTGGACCGTTTGGCCGGGTACAAGATCAGTCCAGTACTGCAGCGGAAGATCGGCGGCCCGCTTTCGGCCGGCCGCGTGCAATCTGTAGCCCTGAAATTGATTGTGGAAAGGGAAAAGGAAATCAGGGCTTTCGTTTCCAAAGAATTTTGGACCATTGCCGTGGAATTACTGGGTTCGCGCCAACCAGCGTTCATGAGCAAGCTGGAAAAATTCAAAGGCAAGAACATCAAGATTGCCGATAAAAGCAGCTGTGATCGGGTGCTGACCGAATTGAAACTGAACGATTACATCCTGGAGCGCCTGCAGAAAAAGCTGAAAAAGCGCAAAGCGCCTCCGCCCCTGATCACTTCCACCCTGCAGCAGGAGGCTTTTCGCCGCTTCAAATTCCCGGTGAAAAAAACCATGCAGCTGGCGCAACAGCTTTACGAAGGCCTGAATATCCATGGCGGCGAAACCAGCGGATTGATCACCTACATGCGCACCGACTCATTCCGCGTTTCCGACCAGGCGCGCGACCAGGCGCGCGAATACATAGCGGCCGGTTTAGGGAAAGAATATTGCCCGTCCACCCCCAATGTTTTCAAGAGAAAATCGAAGATCCAGGATGCCCATGAATGCATCCGTCCCACATTTCCTTTTCATGCCCCGGATGATATCAAGGCCGATCTTAATCCAAGCCAGTTGAAGATCTATCAGCTGATCTGGGAGAGGTTTTTTGCTTCGCAGATGGCTGATGCGGAGATTGAAGAGACCCAATTTGGCATCAAGAACGGATTGTACTTGTTCGTCTGCAAGGGCGAGATTGTAAAATTCAAGGGTTTTTATATTATGCTGAAAAACGATAATGAGCAGACGATCCTGCCGCAGTTGCAGGAAAAGGAGATCCTGCAGCTGCTGAAGATCGATGATAAACAGAATTTCACTAAACCGCCGGCCCGCTACAGCGAGGCGTCTTTGGTGAAGGTGCTCGAGGAAAAAGGCATTGGCCGCCCTTCTACCTACGCCAAGATCATCGAAACCCTGAATAAGAGGGAATACGTCTATAACGAAGAAAAGAGATTCGTACCCACCGATCTGGGCATAAATGTGGTCGAGTACCTGGAAGAGAATTTTCAGGATATCATGAACTACAATTTTACCGCCGAGCTGGAGAAAGAGCTGGATCTGGTCGCCGAAGGTAAACTCGATTGGGTAACAGGGATAGACCAATTCTATAAAAAATTGGCGATAGATCTGGAAAAAGTCAAGGGCGCAAAAAAAGTGGAATTGCTGACCGGCGCCAAATGTCCCGACTGCGCAGGCGACTTGGTCAAAAAATATTCCCTGAAAACCAGGGGCTGGTTCGTGGGCTGTTCCAACTATCCGCAATGCCGGTATACCGAACGGGTCACGATAAACAATGAAAGGATCAGCAAGGCCGAGATCCTGGAAAAACTGTGTCCCCAGTGCGGCAAACCCCTGATCAAGAGATATTCCCCTAAAACCAGGCAATACTTTGTCGGCTGTTCCGGTTTTCCCGCCTGTAAACATATCGAAAAAAGCCAGGAAGAATTGGGTACTTGCCCGCAGTGCAGTAAACTCTTGACCAAGAGATTTTCCCCCAAGACCCGCCGTTATTTTGTCGGCTGTACCGGGTATCCTGAATGCAAATTCATACAAAAAGGGTGAAAAAAAGAGTCACGATTATAGGTGGCGGACTGGCCGGAGCGGAAGCTGCCTATCAGATAGCCAAAAGCGGCATGGCTGTCGATCTGTATGAGATGCGGCCGCAGGTAATGACCGAAGCCCACGGTGGCGATTCCCTGGCTGAAATGGTATGCTCCAATTCGCTGGGTTCTGAGGAGATCAGTTCCGCTTCCGGTCTGTTGAAGCGGGAATTGAAAATGCTCGATTCCTTTTTTTTGCGTAGTGCCGAAAAAAACAGAGTCCCGGCCGGAAACAGCCTTGCGGTCGACCGATTGCAATTGGCTGCAAACATTACCGCTGAACTGGAATCCATGCCCGGGATTCGTATTATCCGCCAGGAAATCCGGGAAATCCCGGCTACTGAAATGCCTTTGATCATTGCCAGCGGACCGCTGACCAGCCCCGCTTTCGCCCAGGCCCTTTCCGGCTTGACCATGCGCAAAAATCTCTACTTTTTTGACGCCACCTGTCCGCTGATCCGGGCCGAAAGCATTGATTTTTCAAAATTGTTTGCCGCTTCCCGCTACGAGAAAGGGGAAGCCGATTTTTTGAATATCCCCCTGGATCAGGAGCAATACGAATTGTTGGTCACAAGCATGGTCGGAGCTGAACCTGAACAGGCCAGGGACTTTGAAAAGGAAATTTTTTTTGACGCCTGCCTGCCGGTGGAAGAAATCGCTCGTCGTGGACCGCAATCGCTGGCCTTTGGGCCGTTGAAACCGGTCGGACTGGTCGATCCACGCACGGGAGCCCGCCCGCACGCGGTTGTACAGCTCCGCCAGGATGATCTGAAAAAAGATTTTTTCCAATTGGTTGGATTTCAGACGCGGTTGAAGTATGGAGACCAGAAGCGGATCTTCCGCAACCTGCCCGGGCTGGAAAACGCCAAGTTCGAGCGTTTTGGTCGCATGCACCGCAACACTTATATCAATGCCCCGTTGATCATCAATCAATTTTCCCAGTGCAAAAAAAACAGCCGCATCTATTTTGCCGGCCAGATCTCCGGAGTGGAAGGCTATGTGGAGTCGGTCGCCTCCGGATTGCTCTGCGGTCTGTTTGCCAGTCGGAATGAGCTCCGCAACCCACTCCCGGAAACCACGGCTATCGGCTCGCTGCTCTCTTACATCGCCAATGCCGGCTGGCAGGATTTCCGGCCCAGCAAGTTCACTTTTGGCTTGCTGGCGGACAGTGGAGTGGAATGCCGCGACAAGAAAAGAAAAAAAGAGTTGAAAGCCGAAAGGGCCTGCGAGGCGCTGGAACAATGGATAAAGAAATTAGCCATCTAAATAATTATATCGGTTATTTGCGTGAAATAAAAAAGTTTTCCGCCAACACGCTCAAGGCATATACTATCGATATCAGGCAATTCCATGCTTATTTTTCGGAACAAAGGTTGCCGGTCAGCAAAAACAATATCCGCGACTTCATTGCCCATCTTTATATGAAAAGCAAAAATAAGGCCACCGTGGCTCGAAAAATATACGCCGTTAAATCTTACTACGGTTATTTGGTTAAAACCGGGATCCAGCCCCACAATCCTTTCGATGGTATCGGCACGCCGAAACTGGATAAAAAAATTCCCCAGATCCTGACCGAAAACGAAATGCAGCAATTTCTTGACGCTCTGCCCGCGGAGACTTTTTTGCAGTTGCGCAACAAGGCCCTCTTTGAGTTCCTGTATGCGACCGGCCTGCGTATCTCTGAATTGACCGGGTTGCAAGCCGATGACATACATTTTGCTGAAAGGCTGGTGCGGGTAATGGGCAAAGGAAAAAAAGAGCGGATCGTCCCTTTTCATGAGCAGGCCGCCGCAGTCATGACCCAATATATCGAGCGGCGGCGAACCGAGTTTTCCGGCCAGGGTGAGCGGATCTTTGTCAATTCCCGGGGCGGACCCCTGAGCCAGCGTTCAGTAGAGCGTATCCTGAAGCAGGTTTATCACGATCTGACCCATTCAGGCAAACAAGTGCATCCCCATTTGCTGCGGCACTCTTTTGCCACTCATTTACTGCAAAGGGGGGCAAACCTGCGCATCATCCAGGAATTGCTGGGGCATGCCAATTTGGCTACAACCGAAAAATATACTACTTTGAATTTCAGTGATCTGCAAAACACCTATAGGAAATTTCATCCCCGGAAACAATCATGAGTAAAAAGACGGTCTTTTTTCTGTTTAAATTTGCCTTTGGCTTCGGCCTGATGCTGTACTTGCTGCTGTATATCGCCCGGCCGCGGGAAATCATAGCAGTTTTCAGCAACGTTTCCTGGTCAATGGTCGTGCTGGCTTTTTGCCTGCATGTGTTCGGGTTCTTGTTTTCGGCCCGGCGCTGGAAGCTGATCCTCGATGAAAGGGGCGCTGGTTTCTCTATTTCGCATTTGATCCGTTTGCTGCTGGTCGGCTCTTTTTTCAATCTCTTTTTGCCCACACGTTTCGGTGGTGACGTGGTCAGGGTTAGCGATACGCGCCATATCGACCAGGGGGTGACTGCATCCTTGGCGGTAATCGTCTATGAACGCATGAGTGGCATCGTAGCCTTGCTGGTGCTGGCCATGCTGTCCTCGCTTCTAAAATTGAATTTTTTAAAAGAGCTGCCTTTGCTTTATGTCTCGCTCCTGGTCAGCCTGCTGGGAATCATCCTGCTGGTGCTGGCCTGGAAGAAACTCCCGCGCGGATTTCTGGCCAGGTGCAAATGCCGCCAATCCTGGCTGCGCAAAATTTTGGATAAGTTGGACAAGTTCCATACCATCCTCCTTGATTTTTTGAACCACCGTTCCTTATCAAAGAAAGTTTTTTTCTGGGCGCTGCTGCTGCAGCTCAACGTGGTGCTTCATTATTATTTGATCGGCCAGGCATTGAATCTGAGCCGGATCCCTTTACTGGATTATTTTTTTTCCATTCCCCTCATGCTGTTCCTACTGTCTTTTCCGGTTTCGATCAATGGTATCGGTGTCCGGGACCTGTTCTTGATCCAGCTTTTCACGTATTACGGCTACCAGGCTCAAATGGCGATCGCTTTTTCCTTGCTGGATCTGGCCTTCAACCTGTTGCTGGGCATCTGCGGCGGTTTGATCTACGTTTTTCGCAAAAATGAATAAAAAACTCATACCGCTCTTTACCGCCCTGCTCCTGGTGTTTGCCAGCAGCCAGGAAAAACTCCGTGTAATCAATCTCAAGATCGATGAGATCTCGGCCAAGCTCCTGGCCTGCAAGCAAGACAAATCCTCTATTCTTAATGACATTTACGCTTTGGAGCTGCAGACGGAATCGGTCGTTATCGGATTAAATAAAGTCGATTTGCTATTGGCCGATACCAGGGCGCAGATCGCCCGCAAGCAAAAAGAAGAAGAGCACCTTCAGGCCAAGATCCGCTCCTCGCAGGACAAAGTCAAGCGCATTCTGCGGGTTCTTTACAAAATCGGAGAATTGGGTTACGTGAAACTTTTTATCAATATCGGCAATTTCGATCAGCTCTTCCGCAACTACCGTTTGATCGTTTCCCTGATGGATGATAGGGTCATGGCCATAAGGGAAATCCGCCAGGGTCTCATGAAGCTGCAAGAAATCAAAGCTGAATTGCAGGTGGAGTTTGACCGTCAAAACAACTTGAGAAAAGAGCAGTCCGGCAAGTTGTCGCGCTTGCAGGGTCTGAAACAGGAGAAGCTGGAGTTGATCGCCAAGATCAACCGCCAACGGGATTTCAATGTCCGTTTGCTGGAAGAATTGAAAAATGAAGGGGAAAACCTGACCCAGTTCCTGGACCAGAGAACGGTGGCGGACGTACCCGACCTGGTCGATTTCAAACTTATGCAGGGCAAACTGGCCTGGCCGCTGCCCGGAAACATCATTTCCAGTTTCGGGAAAAAAAAGAGTGCCAACTTCAATACTTATACCATGAACAACGGCATTGAAATTAAGCCGGTTTTGTCCGATGAAATCAAGGCCATCGGGGCAGGGGAAATTATTTTTTGTGATTATTTCAAGGGCTACGGAAACTTGCTCATCATTCAGCATGCGGGAAATTTTCATACCCTTTACGGGCACTGCGACAGTTTTAAAAGGAAATTGGGTGAGCGAGTGCAGGTCGGTGAAGTGATCGCCCTGGCCGGTAATTCCGGCAGCCTTTACGGCAAGTCTCTTTATTTTGAGATCAGGCAAAACCTGAAACCTCTGAATCCCTTGCTCTGGTTGAGCAAAAGGTGATAGAATCTGCCCTTGAAAAAAACAATGAAACCGAAAAGAAAAACAATTAAAAATTCTAATCGCAAAACTGCTGCGATATCTTTTTTCCTATTCGGCGCCATCGCCCTGGCCGCGGTGTTCACCCTTGAATTTCTTGATTACCGCTCCGGAAAATATTCATTAATTTTCAGCAAACTGATCCGCCTGCAGCAAAAGATACCGGCCGCTGAAAAATTCAACCGTGAACTAACCGCAGCTTTGTCAGGGAGAAAAATCCCTTTTGATTTTTTAAAGGACCAGGGCGGGGTCAGCCATTTTAAGATTGAGTTACCCGAACCGCTTTACCTGCCTTTGAGCAAAGATCTGCGTTGGCTGGTGGAAAAAAACCGGGGCTTGTACCGTCTAAGCGAAGTCCAGGGCATGAAGGAGCAGGTAATATATTTGATTCAGGTGATTTTTGAAAAGAAGCTGACCCATGTTATTTTGATCAGCAAGCGCCTGGCCGTTCAGCCGCGGCCGATTGAAATGCCCGTCACCCCTGCCAGGACCAGGACCGGAAAAGCACCCCGTCTGGCCTTTATCATCGATGATATCGGCTATGCCGATTTGATATCCGATCAATTGCGCGAATTGGGCATTCCCCTGACCGCCGCCATCATTCCCGCTGCGCCCTATGCCCGGAGCGAAGCGCAAAAGATCCATGAATATGGTTTGGAGGAAATCATCCATCTGCCCATGCAGCCCAAGGATCCGGCCAATCACCACCCGCGCGACCAGTTCGTTTTGACAGACTCCAGCGCTGCCGAGATCCAGGTTTTGCTGCAGAAGGCCCGGGAGGTGGTTCCGTATGCCCGGGGGCTGAACAACCACATGGGTTCGCTGCTCACTTCCAACCCCCAAGCCATGCGCCGGGTGCTGGAGAGGATCAAAGGGGCGGGACTTTTCTTTGTGGATTCCAGAACCTCACCCACCACTCTCGCCTATGCCCTGGCCCGTGAAATGAAGATCAAGACCTTCAAGCGCGACGTGTTTCTCGACGACGAGCAGTCTTACGAGTACAGCAGCGGGCAGATCAAGCAGCTGGTGGAACTGGCCCGGCGCAACGGCCGCGCCCTGGCCATCGGCCATCCCTTCCCTTCCACACTGGCCGCCCTGCGCGACGCCATACCCTGGTTGAAGCAGCAGAAAATTGAGGTTGTTTTCGCTTCGGCATTGCTGGAGTAGTGTTGGAGTTTGCCGACTCACCTTTGTATTTTCAATCAGGAGTTGACAAGAATCGTTTTTAATAATAGAATTTAGGTCTGCAAAGGAGGAATAATGGCATTAATTATTGATGATACCTGCATCAGCTGCGGTGCTTGTGAAGCGGTTTGCCCGGTCCAGGCGATTTCCCAGGGCGATCAATACTACGTGATCGATCCCAGCCTCTGCGTGGAATGCAAAGACCATTTTGACGAACCCCAGTGCGCTTCGGTGTGCCCCACCGATTCCTGCGTCAAAAAGTAAGCTTTTTACGTTTCAACCTAATTGGCAATAGCGTTCCTGTTCAGGGAACGGTCGTTTAGAAAATCGTCGTTGCTTTGGCCCGGATGATCCTCGATCGCATCAAGCCTTTCGCGGTCAATATCATACTGTTTTTGCTCACCGTGGTTTTCACTATGATCATCGGCGTGCAATACCATATCAGTTACCATGCCGTCACCCTGCCCCCAGGAAGCGGATTCTTCGGCTTTCTCTGGCAACAACCCTCCGCTTGGCTGTGGGGGCTTTCCTATTCGATTTCATTGCTGGGCATTCTGCTGGTTCATGAAATGGGCCACTTCTCAGCCTGCCGTTTTCATCGTATCGAGGCCACCCTGCCGTATTTCATCCCGGCCCCGACCCTGATCGGCACCTTTGGCGCTTTCATCAAGATCAAATCGCCTTTTTCGTCCAAGAAGGCGCTTTTCGATGTGGGCCTGGCCGGTCCCCTTGCCGGTTTTCTGGTCTCCCTGCCGGTCATCACCCTGGGAATTTCGCAATCGCGGCTGGTAAGCAAAAGCGACCTGCAGTCAGGTCTGACCCTGGGTGAACCGCTGGTGTTCAAATTGATCAGTTGGCTGGTCCTGGGGCCGGGGGCCGGACAGTATGACATCCTGGTCCACCCTATGGCTTTCGCCGGTTGGTTCGGTCTTCTGGCTACGGCGTTCAATCTCTTTCCCATCGGCCAGTTGGATGGGGGGCATATTCTATACGCCCTGCTCGGTAAAAAGGCCTACTATGCCGGTGTCGCCTCAATCGCGTTCATGGTGGTAATGGGAATTTTATTCTGGCAGGGCTGGCTTTTCTGGGCGCTGATCGTCACCCTGATCGGCCTGCGCCATCCCCCTGTTTTCGAAGATGAAAAACTTGATTCAAAAAGAAAAATATTGGCTGCTGTCGCCCTGCTGATCTTTTTGCTCTCTTTCACCCCGGCCCCCCTGTCCTTGTCCCGCTGAGTCCGTTTTTGAATATGGGCGGCGGCTGTGCTATGATTTCTCGATGAAAAGGGCTTTCGACCGCTATATTCTAAAGGAAATTGCTTCTCCGTTCGCCATCGGCCTGCTGGTCTATACTTTCACTCTCTTGATCAACCAGATCCTTATCCTTTCCAAAACACTGATTACCAAAGGGGCTACAACCGGGACTGTTTTCAAGATTTTGCTTTATTTGCTGCCCGACTTGTTTTCCTTTACCATTCCCATGGCCACGCTGACGGGAGTGCTGGCCGGGATGAGCCGCTTGAGTTCCGACTCCGAGATCGCGGCTTTTCGGACCATGGGCATCCCCAATCGCCAGCTGCTGAAGCCGGCGCTGCTTTTTTCGCTCGCCACCTGGTTCGTTTCTTCCTGTCTGATCATGTTCCTGGCCCCGGAAGCCAATTATCGCTTCAGCAAACTGCATACGGGAGTGGTCCTTTCACAGACGATCTCCGGAATCAAGCCCGGAATATTTTACCAGGACCTGCCTTTCTACAGCCTATATTTTCGCGATCAGGACCGCGGCGGTGAATGGCAGGATGTTTTTCTGTGTTCAATGAAAAACCAGGAGGAAGACACGCTGATCTTTGCCAAAAAAGGCAGATTCATCTACAAGCAATTCCAAAAAGAC
>SPCN01000042.1 GCA_004525465.1 Chrysiogenales bacterium
ACCATGGAGGGCAAAAATGAAATTAAAGCATCTTGGGATAGTGCTGGTAATGGTATGCCTGACGTCTTTTTCCTGCGTCACCAGCAGCGAAACAGACGACAATAACGATTCCAATCCGCCGAATTTCGTGAAAGACGCCTGCTCGGGCTGCACGTCAGAAGAAAATATTGGCAATGTGACCGGCATCCGTTTCTTTAGTTATGTGAAGAATAACGGCGGCAGCGGCAAGATCAGCATGACCATCGGCGCCGGAGACAAAAGCGCCACCAAGCAGTTCGACGTAACTGCCGGGACAAGGTACGTGTTCCACGCTTCCGTGCCGGTGGAAAAATCGAGTACAGCCACTTTTACCTATTCCGCAAAATTCCCCGGGTCACCGGGATACACGGATACGCACACCATAAGCGGATATCACCACATGGGTGCACCCTTTGACCTGCAGATGAACCCAAAATAAGCGAAATCAAGGAAATCAAACCCAGCCAAGTTGACGATTTGCTTGCTACAGGAAGATAACCTTTAAAAAGCCAAAAACTGATTTTTCAAGATCTCGGTCCACCGGAATCCCTGTCACCAAGTTGCCACATCAAGTTTGGGTCCGCAAGGTTGAAGAGGGTCAATGGGAATCGTTGTTTCCGCCCAATATCTTCCTGACCTTGCTGGAGAGTTGTTTAATATGAAAGGGTTTTTGCAGGAACCCGTTGCAGCCGCGATCCATGATATGTTGCGCTTCGCCGTTGAGGCTGTAGCCGCTGGAAAGAAGAACCTTGACATCAGGATTGATCTCCCGGAGACGAGCGAATGTCTCTGAACCCGATAGGCCCGGCATGATCATATCCAGAATGACCAGATCAATTTTGTTTCTTTTTTTCAGGTAAACGGTTACCGCCTCCTGACCGCTAGCGGCAGCATAGACCCGGTATCCTATGGATTCCAGCATTTCCTTGCTCACTTTCAGAACCAACTTTTCATCTTCCACGAGCAGAATCGTCTCCGCGCCCATTAGGATTTCTTCAGTCGCCGTCATTTCTTTAAAAACTTCTTTCTCCGAGGCGGGCAAATAGATGGTGAATGTCGTTCCATGGCCGGGCTCGCTGTAGACATTGATCATGCCCCGGTGCCCCTTGACGATGCCATAGACCGAGGCCAGCCCCAAGCCTATCCCTCTGCCCATTTCCTTGGTCGTGAAAAAGGGGTCAAAAATCCGTTCCCTGGTCTTCTCGTCCATTCCCGTACCGCTATCGGTAACCGTTATTTTTACATATTTCCCCGGCGTCACGGAGCAGGGCAGCAATTTTTCATCTTTCAGAAGGACATTCTCCGTCTCCAGATGGATCTCCCCGCCCCCGGGCATGGCCTGCCAGGCATTCATATACAGATTCAGGAATACCTGCTCCATCTGTCCCCGGTCCACCTCCACGCTCCAGAGATTTTTTTCGTGTTTCCGCTGAATAGAGATTTCCTTTTTGGTTCTGCCGAACATGGAGGAGGTTTGTTCAATGATGTCGTTCATATTCGTGGGCTTGACCTCATATCTTCCCCCGCGAGCGAATCCCAGCAGTTGACTGGTTAATTCCGCTCCGCTTTGCACCTGCTGCTCGATCCGTTGCAGCCGCTCATAATTGGGATTGTTCGGATCGAGATTCGTTAAGGTCATGGAAGCATAGCCCTGAATGCCCATGAGCAGATTGTTGAAATCGTGGGCGATGCCGCCGGCCAACGTGCCGATGGCCTCCATTTTCTCCGCCCATTGCAGGCGCTCCTGTAAAATCCGCTTTTCCTCTTCCGCCTGCTTGAGTTCGGAGATGTCGTGAATCGCGCCCACCATGAATTTTTTCCCGGAATCGTCGAGGAAGCGCGTCTTCCTGGTGATGATGGCCCGCTGGACGCCGTTTTTTGAAGTAAGGACCTCCTCGCACAGGTTGGGTATGCCGGTATCGAGAACCTGACGGTCTATTGCGAGAAAATGTAGCATCTCGTCGGCCGGAAGGGTTTCTCCCAGGGTTCTGCCGATTACGTCTTTTTCCTCCAGACCGAGCAAGTCGTAGAAAGCGCGGTTGGCGAGCACGAAGCGGTGGTCGTTGTCCTTGACGAATATGGGGTCTCCGACCGTAGTGAGAATGGTGCTAATGAGTTTCTGCTCCTCTCTCAGCTTGCTTTCCGCCTGCTTGCGCTCAGTAATGTCCTCAATAGTCCCGTCATAATAAAGGGTTTTCCCCTGGCCATCCCGGATGGCACGGGCGCTTTCTCTGCAATAAAATATGGTCCCATCATTTCGCGTCCAGGCGGATTCCAATCCCTTGACTTCGCCGTACTTTTCGATAGTTTCAACGAATTGCCTGCGTGGATAAGAAGGCCCAAAACCTGTTTTCTCAAGGTTTCTGTTTACTATATCATCGAAAGATAGGTAACCGAGCAACCTGACCAGAACAGGGTTGGCCAAACGAATCCTGCCATCAGGAGTTGTTCTGTATAGGCCTACGGTAGAATTCTCATACAAACTACGGAAGCGTTCCTCGCTCTCCCGCAGAGTTCCAAGTGCAGTTTCTATCTGCGCCTCTGCTCGCTTGCGCTCGGTGATGTCGCGGCCATAGAGATTGGCATAATCCATCGGCGCGACCCATGCAATGAAAAACGAAATAACCCTGCCTCCCTGAATGATCGCCTCCAATTCTTCGGATTGCCCGGACATTGCTTCCACAACCGCCTGACGCAGGAATTGCGGCACAAACTCATCAACGTTGAGATGCCAATCGGAAAGCAGCATAACACCGGCCTGGTTAATGTATAACAACTTGCCTTCCTGATTGACCCGTAAAACCGGATTGGGATTCTCCGCAGGGAATAGCGCCAGGCTTGCCATTTCCGCTGCCGCCTGCTTGCGTTCGCTGACGTCCCGGAAACTCCAAACCCGGCCCACCGGCCGCCCGGAGATCAGCTGGGGGCGGGAATAGCGTTCGAAACATCTTCCATCCCTGAACTGGAGTATGTCAAAACTCTCCTGATTGGGAGCGGCATACAATTCATTTACTTTCGCCAAAAATCCCTGCGGTTCAAGCAACTGATCCAGGACGAAACGCAGCGCCTGGTCGTCGTCGCGCGTGGCCAGAATCGAATCGGGAATGCGCCACATCTGGGCGAATTGCTGATTGAAATCCGTGATCTTTCCCGAATAATCAATGACCAGGATGCCATCGGCCGTGGATTCTATCGCTGCCCGTTGCAAAGAAATAATTTGCTCTTTTTCTTTTTCAGCCTGTTTGCGTTCACTGATGTTGTCGATGATTCCATCGTAATATGTCACCTGGCCCCGCTCGTTTTTAACGGCTACCGCTGACACAGAACCGATAAAGAAACTTCCGTCTTTCTTTTTCAGCCATAATTCCTCGTCATTGACAACCCCGGTTTTGAGCATTTTTTTATTGAACTTTGACCTGTCTTTTGGATCTTGATACAGGTCTGAAACATTCATAGCCAGGAATTCCTCTTTGCTTTCATACCCGAACATCATTATGATGGCGGGGTTGGCTTCAATGAATTTTCCTTCAGGCCCAACGGTATTCCTGTAAATTCCCAAGTTGATGTTTTCTGTCAAACCCCTGTATTTTTGCTCGCTGATTTTCATGGCTTCGAGCGCAGCTTCTCTTTGGGACTCAGCCTGCTTGCGCTTGGATTCTGATTTTTCCAATTTCTTGATTTTTTGCTTTAAGACTGCTATCGCTGCGATTAGTTCCGCTTTTGTCCAGGATGATTCTTTCATCTGCTTTTGCTTTTGCGCAGAACTATTTTTCCTGCGCCCAGGGCTGAAAAGCCGCTTCCAGTTCTTTTTCGCCCATGGCGCCGCTGACGCGGTGCACTTCGCGGCCTTTGACAAACATGATCAGGGTCGGAATGCTGAAGATCTGGAACTGGGAAGCCAGGCCGGGCTCGGCGTCGGTGTCGACCTTGGCCACGGTAATCCCGGGATGGGCAGCGGCGAATTTTTCCAAAGCCTTGGCCATCTGGCGGCAGGGCAGGCACCAGGCGGCCCAGAAATCCACCAGCATGGGTCGGGGATTCAGGCGGATCGAGGATTCGAAATTGTCAGTTGTCAGGATCCGCAAGCGGGGCGCATCCTTAAGCGGCAGCGGTTTCTTGCATTTGCCGCACAAGGGCACGCCACGGTAATCATCACGGACACGGTTGGAAACGCCGCAAGCCGGACAACGGATTATTTCAGCCATGTTTTTTCTCCACTTGTAGTTCACCGACCATTTCAACAAGTCGGTCCAGGCCTTCGACCATGTCGGTTTTTCCAACGATCCTGCCCTTTTTAAACAGCAGGCCGTGCCGCTTTGAAAAAGCCAGACCGATATCGGCGTCCTTGGCTTCGCCCGGGCCATTGACTTCGCAACCCATGATGGCCACGCGCACAGGACAGGGGAAACGGAGGCGGCCGATCTTTTTTTCAAATTCTTTCACCAGGGCGATAAGGTCCACGGAAGTACGGGCGCAGGTCGGGCAGGAAATAATCTCGATACCATCGCGGGCCAGTCCAGCTGCCATCAGGATCTGCCGGGCCACTTTGATCTCGCGGACCGGGTTCGCGGTCAGCGAGACGCGGATGGTGTTGCCGATGCCGTCGAGCAGCAGGCTGCCGATGCCCAGGGCCGAACGGATGCTGCCGGAATAAAAAGTTCCAGCTTCGGTTACACCCAGGTGCAGCGGATAAGGGCATTGGCGGTCGGCCAGCCGGTTGGCGGCTACCGTTTCCCTGACGTCGTGCGACTTTAACGAGATCTTCATATCAAAAAAATGTTGATCCTCAATGAATTTGATCTTGTCCAGCAGAGAGCTGACCATGGCCTCGGCCTGGGACAGCCCGGCCCGGCAATACTTTTTTTCCAGCGAACCGGCGTTCACGCCGATGCGGATGGGAATCTTTTTCTGGGCGGCCAGACGGACGACGGCTTTGAGTTTCTCATTGCCGCCGATATTTCCGGGATTGATGCGGATGCCGTGGGCGCCGTTATCCATGGCCCCCAGTGCCAGAGTGGAGTCAAAATGAATATCGGCGATCACGGGCAGGGGCGATCGCATCGTGATCTTCCCGAAGGCCGCCAGCGCCGATTTCGACGGGACGGACACGCGCACGATGTCGCAGCCGGCGCCTTTCAGCCGCCGGATCTGTTTCAGGGTGGATTCAACGTCTTCGGTCGCGGTATTGGTCATGGACTGGATAGAAACGGGATGGGCCCCGCCGATGCCGACCCGGCCGACGAATATTTCCCTTTTCATGTTGAAATTATAACGAATTCAGTAACAAGTGACAAGCATGACAAAGAAATAAAACAAGATTCGACGTTCGAAGTTCGATGTTCGATGTAAACAGCATAGTAACGATCCCATCCCCAAGAAATTAAGCAATTTACTGCTATATAGTTTTTGTTCTTGCTTTTTCAACGTCGAACGCCGAACATCGAACCTAAAAAAAAGGGCGGCTTCTCCTGAAGCCGCCCTTTTTTGAACTAAATTACTTGACCGTGATGGGAATGGCCTTGGTCCTGGCTTCCTCGATCTTGGGAATGGTGAGTATAAGGATGCCGTCCTGCAGCGACGCGTCGATCTTTTTGCTGTCTACATTCTTGGGAATCGTGAACGAGCGCTCGAAAATCCCGTAACTCCTCTCCAGGCGATGGCAGCTTTCATTTTTGGTTTCCTCTTCCTGTTTTCTTTCTCCACGCAGGGTGAGCGTATCGCCGGAGAATTCTACTTTGACGTCTTCTTTCTTGAAACCCGCAAGTTCGATTTTAAAAATATAGGCCTCCCTGGACTCAAAAATATCAGTCATGGGGCGCCAGGCGCTCGGCGTCAATCCGTTCTTGGAAGATTCGTCAAAAAAATCTTCCCCAAAAATTCCGTTCCAACGGTCGTACATGTTGGCCAGATCCGCATAGGGTTGCCATTTGGTTATTCTCATATTAACCTCCTTTATTTTTTTTCTACAAGAAATATAGAATAAATTTTCAATTCTGTCAACATATCTTATTGTTTTTATATTATATTTATTTTAGTATCTTCATATCAACTTACATCAATTTCCGCCTATTGATTTTCAAAGGCCTTTCGGCTATTATGGTTTTATAAATGAAAACAGCAGACTTGCTCATCCGTGTCCGCCAGGGGGATCCCATGGCCTTAGCCAAGGCTATAACCATGGTGGAAAACCGCAAAAAAGATTATAAAAGCCTGTTGGCGGGCATTTATCCATTGCCCGGCAAAGCCTTGAAGATCGGCATCACCGGAGCTCCCGGCTGCGGCAAGAGCTCACTGATCGAGAAAATGATCGCCGTATTGAAGACCCAGGGGGTGCCCATCGCAGTCCTGGCAGTTGACCCGTCGTCCCCATTCACGGGCGGGGCGCTGCTCGGTGATCGCCTGCGCATGATCCAGCACAGCAACGATGCCAACGTTTTCATCCGCAGCATTGCCAACCGGGGTCAATTGGGAGGATTGAGCCTTTCCACCCACGAAATCGTTGATTTGCTTATTGCGGCCGGCAAGGAGATCATCCTTATTGAGACCGTGGGCGTCGGCCAGTCCGAAGTTGACATAGTAAATGTCGCCGATATGGTGCTAATGGTGCTGAATCCCGACAGCGGCGACGAAATACAGATCTTCAAGGCCGGCATCATCGAGATCGCCGATATATTCGTCATCAACAAGGCCGATCTGGGCGGCAGCGACAACAAGATCAGCGAAATCAGGAACTATTTCGCCACTGCCGCCAGGAGCCCGCTGATCTTCCCCACTTCGATCAAGGAAGACAGGGGAATTCCTGAACTGCTGGCCGCGATCCGGCAATTCCAGCATGATGAAAGCGGCCGCATCGATGAAAAAAGGGCCAACATAAAAAGAAACTACGTGGAAAAGATCGTGGCCGAACGCTTCCGGGAAGAGATGCGCCTCGATTCAACAATAGATGACATGCTCAAGACCTCGGCCACGGCCAATCCTTTGCAGTTGGCCGAAATGATCTTTCAGAAAATAAAAACAGGAGACAGCAATGATAAAAAAAATTGACCATATTGCCATCGCGGTGAAGGATCTGTCCGGGGAGATCAGCCGCTACCGCGATGTGCTCGGCCTCGAGTATCTGGGCTCGGAAGTGGTCGCCGAGCAGAAGGTGACGGTAGCCTTTTTCAGGATCAACGATGTGCTCATCGAACTCCTCGAACCCACTGGAGCGGATTCCCCTATCAGCGCCTTTATAGAAAAAAAAGGCGGCGGCCTGCACCACCTTGCTTTGGAAGTGGATGACATCAAGGCCACCATCAAGCGTTTGCAGGAAAAAAACGTGCAGATGCTTAACGCCGAACCAAAAATCGGCGCCCACAACGCCCAGATAGCCTTCACCCACCCCAAAAGTTTTTCCGGAGTGCTGTACGAACTGAAACAGAAATAGGATGAGTCAAAAAACCAGGCTGGCCATTCTTTGGCACATGCACCAACCCAACTACCAAAATCCCCACAGCAAAAAATTCGACTTGCCCTGGCTGCGCCTGCATGCATTGAAAGACTATTTCGGCATGGTTCATATACTGGAGGAATTTCCCTCTCTGCGCCTGACCTTCAACCTGGTGCCATCGCTGCTGGCCGGACTGCAACTTTATTTAAACGGCGTAAGCGATGAATTCCTCGATGTGTTTCGGAAAACCGCCGCTGACCTGAACCCGGAAGAGATCCAGTTCCTGGTACGCCATTTTTTTTCCATCAATTATGAAAACCATATCAAACCCTACCGGCGCTATAATGAGCTTTACCAAAAAAAAATGAAGCGCCTGGGGCAGCAGGCCGATCCCGATTGGCGGCGTGTTTTCACGACAGCCGAACTCCGCGACCTGCAGGTATGGTTTCAACTGACCTATTTCGACGAATTCTATAAAAACGGAGATCATCGGGTCGAAGCCCTGATACGCAAGGACCGGCAGTTTTCTGAAAGCGACAAGCACATGGTCGGTGCCGTGGCAGACGAAATATTGGGACGCATCATTCCCGAATACCGAAAATTCAAGGACCTGGGCCAAATTGAGCTAAGTACCAGCCCTTTTTATCATCCGATCCTGCCGCTTTTGCTGGACCCGCAGGCCGGGAAGAAAGCCAACCCGAGCCTGGCCCCTTACGATCTTGATTTCAACTGGGAAGAGGATGCCCGGGCACAACTTCAAGCCGCGTTGGAATTGATGCAAAAGACATTCGGCGCCCGGCCGCTCGGCATTTGGCCCCCTGAAGGAGGCCTTTCGGAAGCGGTACTGCGTCTGCTTGAAAAATCCGCTATCGCCTGGACCGCTTCCGATGAGGAGGTCCTGAGCCGATCGCTGCCCCACCCCCTGGCACGTGACGCTGGATTCATGGTCAACGACCCGAAAGCGCTTTATACTTCATATTCCATGGCCGGCAGTTCACTGAAGATCTTTTTCCGCGACCACCTGCTTTCGGACCTGATCGGTTTCTATTACCAGAAATTCCCGGCTGCGGACGCGGCGGCCGACCTGTTCAACCGCATCAAGGCTATTGCCCAAGCCGGACCCGAGGGCTTGACCATCCCAGTCATCCTGGACGGCGAGAACGCCTGGGAATTCTATGTTCACAGCGGCCGTGATTTCCTGCGTGAATTCTACCGCCTGGTAAGCAGCGACCCCGAGATCGAAACGGTTACCTTTTCAACCGCCCTGGAGCGTCCGGCCCGCGAACTGCAGAAACTGAAAAGCGGCTCCTGGATCAACGGCAATTTCGACATCTGGATCGGAGATCGTGACGACCAGCGGGCCTGGGAACTGTTGAAAGGCACCCGGGACTCTTTCATGGCCGCAAAAGGCCGGCTTACTCCGGAACAGGTCGGCGAAATCGAAGATCTCCTGCACACCGCCCAGGGCAGCGACTGGTTCTGGTGGTACGGCAAGGAGAATTACACTCCCGACATTGATATTTTCGATAACTTGTTCCGCAGCAATCTGCAAAAAATATTCCAGATCATGGGCAATCCTCTCCCGGATAACCTGCTTACCCCCATTCCCAGGTCAACGCCGGCCAACCGCCTGGAAGTGGCCCAACCGCAGGATTTCCTGGAGGCGCGCATCGACGGCGAGAACAGCGATTACTTCGAATGGCTGGACTCCGGACGTGTTGATATTCTTTCCTACGGCGGCGCCATGAATATCGCCAACCCATTGGTCAAGACGCTCTATTTCGGCTTCAGCCGCGACCATATTTTTCTCAGGATCGACACCAAAAAAAACGCCCGCACCTATTTTGAAAACGGGTTTTCACTGCGGTTTTTGATGCAAAACGATCCACAGCGCTGGCAGGGCGCCATACGCCACCAGGAGCGCGAACTGGTTTTGGATAATTTTTCGGACGGTGTTTGCGGAGCGGTAGGCAGGATCATAGAACTGAAGATCCCCTTCAACACCCTGAAGCTCAATGAAGGAGATGAGTTCCAGCTGCAGATGCACTGGTCGTTCAACGGCCAGCCCTTCCAGACAATCCCGGCCCGCGATCCCTTGAAGATCAAGATTCCCGACGCCAGGGCGTATGCCTCTTTCTGGCAGGTGTAAGAGCTGAAGTCAGTAATCGGTGTACGGTGGACGGTTTACGGTACACGATGGAAGAAAAATCAAAAATGAAGAAACAATATTTCCAAATCTCAAATGCCAATGACCGAAACAAGGGATAGGGTGAAAGGTAAAAATAAACGAGAAATCATAATCGCCCTCCTCAAACTCACCCCCTACCCCCTCTCTTACCAATAGAGGGGGCGAAGCCCTACTCCCCTTCTCTTCACCGAAGAGAAGGGGTTGGGGGATGAGTTGGGGAATTATTTTATGGCTTGTTTTCTTTGTTTTGATAAGTAGATCATATGTACTTTAAAGTTGCTCGAAATTTAGGAATTTAAATGGGCGATTTACCTGATCGCTCATGCGTCTTCCCCTACCCTGTACCCTAATACTGCTGCTTGTGATTTGGATTTTCCTGGAGCGATTCGCGCCTGTCCCCGCCATGGGGAACCGCCTTTACCCTGCTTTTTCTTTTTTCTTCACCGTACACTGTCTAGCGCACACCTTAAAACGATTTATTTTCTGGTTGTTGAATTATCTTATACTTCTGTCATATAATCGGCCCATGACGCAACCAGAAAAAAAATCCAAGTTCACCATGCCCCACCCTATCGTACTCATCTACGTCCTGGTGATCATGATGGTCATCCTGACCTGGATCATCCCCTCCGGCGAGTTCCAGCGCGTAGAGACCAATGTGGGCGGCAGCAACCGCCTGGTCACCGTACCCGGCACCTTCCACCGCGTCGAGCAGAGCCCGGCCGGGCTGGAAGCGCTCTTGCTGGCACCGATACGCGGCTTCCAGGACGGCATGCTGATCATCGTCTTTTTGTTCATCATCGGCGGCGCCTTCAACGTGATCAACGAGAGCGGCGCCATCAACCTGGCGATCCAAAGGATGGCCGCCGCCTTCTCCCGCCACCCGCGACTGCACAAGTTCATCATCCCGGCGCTGATGCTGGTCTTTTCACTTGCCGGGTCGGTGTTCGGCATGTGCGAGGAGACCATCCCTTTCATTCTGATATTCATTCCGCTGGCCATGTCGCTGGGCTACGACTCCATCGTCGGTGTAGCCATCCCCTTCCTGGGGGCTGCCGCCGGCTTCGCCGCCGCTTTTTTCAACCCTTTCACCGTGGGCGTGGCCCAGGGGCTCGCCAACCTGCCCCTGTATTCCGGCCTGACGTACCGCCTGATCGTGTGGGTAATCGGCACCGCGATCACCATCACTTTCGTCATGATCTATGCCGCCAAGATCAAGAAGAACCCGGAAAAAAGTCTCGTTTATGACCTGGACCGGGAGCGGGCGCAGGTCGCCCCGGCCGGCGCTGCCGACCTCTCCGAGTGGAACTGGCGTCACAAAGCGGTTCTGGCGGTCTTCGCTGCCGGTATCATCATCCTGGTCCTGGGCATCCTGATCAAGCACTGGTACATCGAGGAGATCGCCGGGCTGTTCCTGGCCATGGGACTGGTCGCCGGCTTTGTCGCCGGCCAGGGTCCAAGCCAGGTCGCGCGTAACTTCGTTGCCGGCGCCCGTGACTTCGTCGGCGTGGCCTTTGTCATCGCCTGCGGCCGGGCCATCCTGATCGTGGCCCAGGACGGCAAGATCCTGGACACACTCCTCTTCTATGCATCCAATTTCATTTCCATGTTCCCGCGCATCATCGCCGCCCAGATGATGTTCCTCACCCAGAGCGTGATCAATTTCTTCGTACACTCGGGCACGGCCCAGGCCGCCCTGACCATGCCCATCATGGCCCCCTTGAGCGACCTCGTGCACATCACGCGCCAAACCACGGTCTTCGCTTACCAACTATGCGAGTTCGTCAACCCCATCCTGCCTACATCGGCGGTGACCATGGGCGTGCTGGGCATGGCACGCATCCCCTGGGACAAATGGGCGCGCTGGTTCCTGCCCTTAATGCTTATCCTGATGGCCCTGAGCCTGCTGTTGCTTATCCCGCCGGTGCTTATGAACTGGGGACCGTTTTAAGGAAAGGGGACAGGGTTCATTGTCTAGGCTTTAGGGTCTAGGGTTTAGCCCCCTCTCTTCGTTTGGGTCATTTGCTCATTACTGCTTGGAACTTATTCGTGATTTGGATTTATGGGCGCGATAACTGCGCCCCTACATCTTTTTCTTCCTCGTCACGCGTTACGCGTCACGATAGATCATTGAATCGCTAACGGCTTCCGTTTATAATCTCCCCATGATCTACGTCATCCCGCTGGCCTATTCCGCATTAGGCGCTTTCAGCATGGTTATGCAAACCATCCTGCTGCGGGAATTTTTTGTGGTAGCGGCCGGCAACGAGATATCCTTCGGCATCGCCATGGGCGCCTGGCTGCTCGGAGTCGGAACCGGATCCATATGCGGTGCTTTTTTCAGCGCCCGCCGCTCGCGGACCGCGACCGCCTTTTCCTGGACAGCCCTGGCCCTGGCTGCCGCAGCCCCACTCCTGCTGGCCACGGTCCGCTGCCTGCATTTACTGGGCGTGATATCCCAGGGCACACTGCTGCCGCTGGCCAAGACTTTTTATCTTATCCCCTTGCTGACCATACCCTTCAGTTTCATGAGCGGCTTTGCTTTTCCGCTGGCCGCCAAGCTCAGACCACAGTCCGAGGAAAAT
>SPCN01000135.1 GCA_004525465.1 Chrysiogenales bacterium
CTTTTCCAACCTATTTTTTACCTGGATTTCCATCAAAACTGTCATTTCAAGACCTGACCCTAATGTCCAAACTGCTCATTCCTTTCAATAATGCCAAATACATATTTGCAAGCGAAGGCCCCGCAGGGGGCACCGTCCCCAGAGGTCATCCTCTAAACCTTTGAGCTCTTATCCCGTATATCCGATATCATAAACCCTCGAAAAGGAGGCAACATGGATCGCAAAGAATTTTTAAAGGGCGCCTGCGGGCTCGGTATTTGCGGCTGCGCGCTGAATTTCCTCGGCAAGCCCGAAAAGTTACGCGCCGAAGATGCCGCTCCCCCGGACCAGAGGCTCGCTTTCGCCCGCTACCAGGTGGCGAACATGGTCGGCTTCATGGCCGCCGACGCCGCGGCGGCCGCCTGCGCCGGGATCATCGAGAAGACCGGCCGGGAGTGCGCCAAGCTGGGCCAGCTCCAAGTCAAGTTCAAAGGGGACCCTGAAGGGTATTTTGCCGCCATCAAGAAAGCCTGGGGCACCGACTCAACCTGGGACAAGGAGAAGGGCATCATCACCATCGCGGTGTCTGAAGGCGAGTGCGGCTGCCCGCTGGTCGACAGCAAGCGCACGCCGGCTTTCTGGTGCAACTGCTCCGTCGGCTACCAGAAGGAAAGTTTCGAGACCATCTTCGGAAAACCGATGCAGGTATCCCTCAAGGAATCGAAACTCGGCGGCAGCAAGCGGTGTATCTTCGAGGTCAAACTGTCGTAGCCGTTTCCCCGCTACACCCCGCGCCCAAAGTCACAAAGTCAAGCACCGTTCCTCAAGGCCTGCCGCCAAGCTTCTGCAGGGGATGGGTTGGCCAATGAAAGTGTTTTGACTATATCGCCGAGTTTCTCTGGTCAGCGGATCGTCAGGTTCTTCGGGGGGATGCTCCAAAAACCGTTATATCCCGCCGCTTTGAGCTCGGCTTCGCTATCCTTGACGGCCAGCTGAACGGCTACGAACTGGCTCGAGCAAGCCTGGGTGGAAATGATGAGGGCGAGCACGAGTATGAACCCCCCGGCAAAGCCGGCGATGAGCAGCGCGACCTGGAATTGGCCCTGGTTTTTTCCGCTCTCGAGGAATTTCCATGCCGCGATGAAAACGGCGATGAAGACGACGGCGAAAACGGCCAATGCGACCCGCCAATAGTTCCGCATCCTCCGTTTCGTGCGCTCCTCGATGCAGGCTTTGCAGACAGGCGTCGAGAAGCTGTAGATGGGCACGAGCCCGGGTCTCATTTCGCTGGACTTGGCGCAATAGAAGGGGATAGACTTCTCCGCGATCCTGGTCCGGCATACCCTGCAGACATGGTCGGTCCCGAGCGCTCCATTTTCTGTTGGGTTCATGCCGTGATTGTATTGGAAACCCTGGAGTTTTGTCAAACTGAACTTATTCCACACTCTAAGATACTTTGGGCCTCAAAAAAATATCACATTTTCCCAACTTGCTATTCGTCGGCTTGACGACGACGCAGAGCGGCGGGCCGAAGTCAAGATGGGCGGAATTGGGGATGGTGCCTGAAAAACATGGGCAGGAAAAGCACTTTTTCCTGTCAAAACCTTGGGAAAAAGCAAACTTAAAATCTGTAGATCCGCCACTCGCCGTCCGGGTCGATGACGAAATAGACATAGTAGGAAATGTCGTATTCCTTGCCCTTGAGGGTCTCCTTTCTTTTTGTTCGGTACTTGGCCCCGTCGCCGAGAAACTCCAGGAATTCGATCCCCCGCATCTCCGCCCCGATCTCCGGCAGCTTGTCCTTGAGGCCTTTATAAATCTCCAGGTATTTTTCGCGCTCTTCCACGCAGAAAAGGCTGGCCCCTTTTTCGGCATCTCCGGCCAGCAATGCGCTCTTCAGGTCATCCCAGATCCTGAGCAGGGTCTTGTTGATCTCGCTGGGAATATTGCGCCGCGCTTTCTCTTGTTCGGCCTGCCGGCGCATCGCCTCCATGTCCACGATCTTCGCCGTCACAGATTTTCGGACCTGTTTTTCACCGTTCTCGGCAACCAGCGTGATGGGGGTGTTCCATTGCGGAAGGATCTTCCTGCTTCCGGAGAGGGGCAGGGCCTGGTATTCCGGCTTCTCGAAGCGCACCAGGCGGGCATTGTTCGATTTCCACGACAGGGTTGTTTCCTTCCCCTGGTCGACCGTTTGCGGGTCGAGCCAAACTTCCAGCTCCGGCTCGCGAACTTCGACGCTGACCGCGGCTTCGGCACCCGCATTTCCGCCTTCCCCTCTGGCCTCGAGCTTGTAGATCGTGTCCTTTTCGGGCCATACCATGGCCGACCCGGCGGTCTTGCCGATGTTCAGGTCCCCTGAGGTGAAAAGCGCCGAGTGCGCGTTTTGAACGTCCCATGTCAGTTTTACGGGCTGGCCGATCCGTATAGCTTGTTTATCGGCCTTGAGCAAAATTTGGGGCGCGGGCTTTACGCTGTTGGGGGGCCGCGATCCGCTCCGGCCCGCTTCTGAAATAGGGGGGCCGCCTATTACGAAACTCCTGAGGTTCACCTGGCCGGGCTTGCCGTAGATGCGCAGGGTGATCCCCTCGCCGGGCTTGCCGTAGAGAATGACACGCAGGACGTTCCGACCCATCAGGGGGACGATCGCTTCTCTTTTCGGTGATTTCTCGTCATAGGGGAGCCAGGGAAGGCCGCCATTGCCGTTCAGGGTTGCGATGAAGCGCAGGGACGGGTTTTCACCCTTGCGCGTCTTTTTTATCACTTCCAGGCGGAAGCCGCTTCCCGGGGTTGGGCAATAGATGGGCTTCCAGAATACGAAGCATTCCCCCTTCTCGATCTTCAGCTCGGTCTCTTTCATGACCGTGACCGGCACGTCCAGCATTTTGGGCTGGGCCTGCATGAGGCCACAGCAGGCGAGAATCAGGATCCACAAGCTTGCTTTTCTGACCGCCATGAGCACCTCTCTCCGCTCTGCAAATTGCAGCAGCGAAAAACGATCAGTCCAAAAATCCATCCAGTAATCGGATTCATGAATATCTAAATCTAATTCTTTAAAAAAAACAATAGGGAAAAATATGATGTTTGTTGCTTTTTCTGTCAGAAGTTCAGGAAAACCTGTTTGCAACCGTGCGCTTTAGTCAAGACGAACGGGCAAAAAGCCGATCCTGATTTGGCCTATCGATCCATCTCTTATTCTCTGCGCATGTCTTATGCCGGGACCGGACCATCATGCCCCGCTTATTTTTTGAATTGTGGTTGTCGTATTCGTGCCAAAACCTGAAAGTCCCTCCATACCATGCCATAAGTTGTAATGGCTCCCGGTTTGCAAGGATCGTTGCAATACACCCCCACTTTATATGGTCCAGGATGTAAATGACTTGGAACTTTCACTAGCAATTTTGTATTACTCCAAAAAAGTACAGTAAGCGCGGCGTCTTGATCTCCCTCCTCATTAAGGGAATTAATGGCAGGCATCTTTACACCTTGCTCATTTCCAAAAACCCCGATCATTTCAAAAGTTGTCCCCGGAAAACCTGAGGTTTTACTGATGGAATTCAAGGTCAGAAAACATTTTTTTTCAACTTTCTCCAGGGTTTTGATTCTTTTTAAAAAGAGCACCTTCACCGATGCAATGTTGCTCAATTGCCACCAGGGTCCATAGACGAGACAAAAATCGAAATTCTGCCCTGACTGGGCATCAGCAGGAATGGTAAAACCATCGTTAAAATTGACGTGCACCGATCCCATCCCGGGATATTCGATGTCCAGCTTGTCTGATACCCAGCTGAAATCGCTCCGGGTTACAAAAATTCTCATCCTGGTGCCGGCAGGCCGCTCAAAGTCCGGATTGTAAATCACGTCTGCCTGGAACTTCAAGACCGCCCCGGGCTTCACGGTCGGCGCAGGGGTGATCGTGAGGTTTGCGGTAATGACGGTCTCAGCCTTGACAACACCACAGAAAGCAAAGATCGCCAGGCAAGCCAGGCTCACTCCGACGAACCGACAATGATGTGCCCTTCCTGATCCTTTTTTCATTTTCTACCCCCCTATTTAGTCAAATTGAAAATTCAGGAAAATCAATTTTCCTTGTATTTTCGATTTCAATTATAAAATAAAAGATCTCAGCAATTATCTCAATAATAATTACACTGAACCGGAACTCCGCCAGGGCTCCATACAGGGGGCACCGTCCCCATTGCCGCCTTTAAAGTTTACAAGGATACGATGCTTCTGTATTGGGATTTCCAGTTTCCGTGATACTTTTGAGATTTTTCAAAATGATTTGCCCGGCTTGCTTTTTTTCGTAATCGAAATAATACAAAGTATCATCCTTTATTTCATAGGGAAAACCCTCACGACTTATTACAGCTTTATCTTTTTTATTATAGAAGGTAAAAATTACAGTTCTGTTGTTCTGACCTTCTTCTCTGGCAATGTCAATGTCAACATCATTCATCCTGGACCTCCTGCGAAATCGGGGTGAAGCCCCGTGCTTGCACTAGTCGGCCATTTCGCTGGGATTGGGAGTTTTCATGATCAGGAAACTGGCATCCTGAGCGGACTGGTTCTTTATGTTCATTGCAGTCTGATGGCTGACCGGCAGCAAAGATACCTCCCTGGCCAGACTTTCCGTTCCATCCAGGTTGATCACGACTTCGCCCCTGACAACCAGGATATGTACGTTCGAATTCGCATGATGCTGGGGAACGCTTTGCCCGGGCTTCAAGGCTGCCTGCATCAGCAGTAAATATTTTTCATCGACAAGTTTCCTGCTGCCCATTTTTTCATTTTGATAAGGTATGTTTTCCAGAACATTTTCCATTGCTTTCTCCTTTGCCGTTTTTTCCGGGTCCTGCTCACTCGCGCCCACAGTGTAAAGCATGGCTTTTCAATTTGCAATGTTCAAGAGAATTCATTTTGCCGGATCAAATGTCATCTTGCCGGACCTGAGATCTATTCTAAACTGAATCGCAAAGTCACAAAGTCAAGCACTGATAATCATATAGAAGGTATCTCTTCTATAGTAGTTTCCGCTGGTAAAATACCTTCAAATTGAACATGGAGGTATTACAATGAGTTATTACGTGGGATTGGACCTGCATTCGAACAACACCTATGTCGGTGTGATCGACAGCAAGGAACGAAGAGTGTTGAAGGGCAAGTTTCCCAATCAGTTGGAAGTGATCCTGGCCTTGCTCGAGCCGTACAAGAAACGCACCGTCGGTGTGGTGGTCGAATCGACCTTCAACTGGTACTGGCTGGTGGATGGGTTGATGGACAATGGCTACAAGGTTCATTTGGCGCACCCGGCAGCCTTCAAGCAGTACAAAGGGCTGAAGTATACCGATGATGAACATGATGCTTTCTTTCTGGCCAAGATGCTGCAGCTCGGCATTCTGCCCGAGGGGTACATCATGCCCAGGGAAGAGCGACATCTGCGCGATTTGCTGCGCAAACGATTGAAACTGGTCAGGCAACGCACCACCCACATTTTAAGCTTCAAGAGTCTGGTCAGCCGCAACCAGGCGATATCCATGGACAGCAACAAAATCAAAACACTTACTGAAGAAAGCATTGACGGCATGTTTGAAAACGAACATCTTGTCATATCGGCCAAAGCGAATATCGCCACCATGAACTTTCTGAAAGAAAAGATCGTGGCAATTGAAAAACAGATCCGCAACGTGACGCAAATAAAACCTGAACATGACTTTCTCATAACCGTGCCCGGTATCGGAAAATCGTTGGTTTTAACCGTTATGCTGGAAACCGGAGATATCAATCGCTTTAAAGCTGTCGGTAACTATGCTTCCTATTGCCGCTGTGTGGAGAGCAAGCGGTTATCCAACAACAAGAGCAAAGGAGAGAACAATCGCAAAAACGGTAACAAGTATCTGGCTTGGGCTTATGTGGAAATAGCCAACTGCGCCAAGCGCTATTGTCCGCAAGCCCGTGCCTTCTACTTAAAAAAATCAATAAAAACCAATAAGGCATTGGCCATTAAAGCTCTGGCTCATAAACTCGCCCGTGCTTGCTACTACATCATGAAAGACAATGTCGCCTTTGATGTAACCAAAATATTCGGAAAGCCCATATTAAAAAATGGTTGCGGCAGGGAACCAAACTGGGGACTGGGTCACCAACCATCAGCACCGATTGGCCAGCCTGCCGCAGCCGACTGCTAAAATAATCATAGCAGAATTGAAATAATATTTGCAATGTGTCATGATGTTTTGCCCGGGGTATGAGCCATAAGGGACTGGACTTTGAGCCATTCACACTGTATTTTTTACAGTTGGACATACCCCGGCACCGTACGATTTCTGGGGTCTCGAGTTTGAGGCCAGGTCCGCTTTGGCTTTTCCAATAGTGGATTGATCTCGATGGGTGTCTGGTGCAAAACACATAGGTTTTGTAACCAATAATAAACTGAAATCAAGGTTGCAAATACATCATTGATCATTGCGCTCGAACGCATTGTTAAAAAAAATAAGAAAATATAGTTCTACCTACTTGACAGTGACCTTCTAATGGGCGTCCC
>SPCN01000212.1 GCA_004525465.1 Chrysiogenales bacterium
AGATGGCGGCCTCGGAACAACAATCGAGCCAGGCCGGATAACCGCTGAGCCAGGTTTCGCCGAATACCAGCAGCCGCACCCCATTGGCTGCGGCTTGAGTAACAATTTTTTCCAGTTTTTTCAGAAAGTGTATTGGGGACGGTGCTTGCAAATATGCATTTACTATAAATTGATAAAAAAGAGTTAGGATTTTGATGATAACTTTTTTAACTGTCCAAGTTCGCTATTAAGCTTTTCCAAAAATGAAAAATAGGATTTATGCAAAAATGCATGCACCGTCCCGGTCTTTCCGCTGCCCTGGCGATTTTTTTTTGAAATGCAGAAAGGCAACTTATTTGCCATGGGCATCGTCTAAAATGGCGAACGGAGGAACTCCATGCTGAAAAATTACCTCAAGATCGCCTGGCGAAGCATCCTGAAGCAGAGGGGCTATGCATTCATCAACGTGTTCGGCCTGGCCGGCGGCATGGCCTGCTGCATTTTTTTGCTTTTGTGGGTGCAGGATGAACTGAGCTATGACCGTTTCCATGAAAACGCCGCCCGTATTTTCAGGATCGAGGCGGTTGCCGGGAGCGACAGCGGCCAGCGCCTTGCCGAAGTGCCCTGTGCCCTGGGACCGGCGGTCGGAGCGGCGATCCCGGAAGTGGAGCAGGTGACCCGGGTGTTCGACCGCGAAACCATGAGCTTGCAGGTTGGTGAAAACTCGTTCAGCGAGGGCCATGTCAGCCTGGTCGATCCCTCTTTCTTGCAGATCTTTTCCTTCCCGTTGCTCGCGGGCGATGCGCGCACGGTTTTGCAGCAGCCTTACTCCATGGTCCTGGCAAAAAAAACGGCGGAGAAATATTTCGGCGCTGAAGAAGCCGTGGGCAGGACCGTCCTCCTGAACGGCCGTTATTCCTTCACCGTCACCGTGATCATGCGCGATGCGCCGGCGAATTCGACTGTCCAGCCGCAGATACTCATCCCCATGCATTTCATGGGCAGCGTGCCGGGAGAATACGATCTCGGCTGGGGGGAGTTCTGCTGGACGACCTGGGTCCAACTCCGCGAGCCGGGCGCCAGGCAGGCCGCCGCCAAAAAAATCTCCGCCCTTTTCAAACGGAATACCGACGGGTCCGCATTCGCCCCGCTGCTGATGCCGCTGACCGACATCCGCCTGGAGGGCAAGAACAGGGAAGCCGTGTACATCCTGACGGCCTTGGCCGTCTTCATCCTGCTCCTGGCCTGCATCAATTTCATCAACCTGGCCACGGCCCGTTCGGCAAAGCGGGCCAGGGAGATCGGCGTCAGGAAAGTCGTCGGCGCGGCCAGAAAAAACATCATGGCGCAGTTTTTTTGCGAATCGCTCCTGCTGTCGCTGCTCGCCCTGGCCGCGGCGTTGGCCATGGTCATCGCCCTGCTGCCTGCGTTCAATGACCTGGCCGAAAAAGCGGTCGGCGCCGGATCCCTGTTCTCCCTGCAATTCATCCTGTGCATCGCGGCGATTACCGTCCTGACCGGCGCGGCTTCCGGGAGCTACCCGGCGCTGCTGCTCGCGGCCTTCGATCCCGTCAAGGTGCTGAAAGGCACCGCGGCCGCGGGTTCCAGGAGCGGCTGGCTGCGCCGGACGCTGGTCATCGGCCAGTTCGGCCTGTCGATCATCCTGCTGATCGGGACCCTGGTCATCACCCGGCAGCTGGACTATTTGCGCAGCAAGTCGGTCGGTTATGACCGCCAGCAGCTGCTGTACCTGCCGTTGGCCGACGAACTCCGCGATGCCTATCCCGTGTTCAAGGACGCGATGCGGAAAAACCCGGGGCTGGCGACGGTCACCGGGACTTCCCAGCAGCCGACGAGGATGGGCCGCGGCATCAGCGGTGCCGGCGACTGGGAGGGAAGGAATCCCGATTTCGATCCGCGGATCGATTACGGACAGGTCGATTTCGATTACGTCACGGCGCTGAAAATCCCGCTGCTCATGGGAAGATCGTTCTCGCCGCGCATCGCCAGCGACCGCTCGCAGGCGGTGCTGATCAACGAGACGCTGATGCACATGATGGGGCCCGGGCCGGTGCTGGGCCGGCGCTTCGTTTTTTCGGGAAAGCCTGGCCTCAAGGCCTTCCAGGGAACCGTCATCGGCGTCATGAAGGATTTTCATTACCGCAGGCTGCAGGACCGGATCGGGCCGCTGGCGTTGTTCGCCGCCCCGGAAGCGGTCACCCATGTCATCGTCAGGCTGCCGGCCGGCGAAGCGAGCGCAGCCCTGGCGGCGATGCGCGCAGCCTGGAAAAAGGTCTTCGCAGGCGCCCCTTTCGAATACAAATTCTTCGACGAGGATTTCGCGCGCATGTTCCAGGCCGATGAACGCCTGCAGAAACTGGTCCGCAGCGCTTCGCTGCTGGCCATGCTGATCTCCTGCCTGGGGTTGTTCGGCCTGGCTTCATTCATGGTGGAGCAGCGCACCCGGGAGATCGGCATCAGGAAGGTCATGGGGGCAACGACCAGGGGCATCGCTTTTCTGCTTTCGAAGGAATTTTTTGTTTGGATCGCCTTGGCCAACCTGCTGGCCTGCCCCCTGGCCTATCTCCTGGCCAACAAGTGGCTGGAAAGCTATTCCTACCGCATCCAGGTCCGCTGGTGGATCTTCGCCCTGGGCGTCCTGCTTACCCTGCTCACGGCAGCCCTGACCGTCGGCTGGCAGACGCTGCGGGCCGCCCGGGCCAATCCCGTGCGCTGCATCAAGTATGAGTAGGTTTTTTCTGTCCCTGCGTATTATCCGACCCAAGGCATCGGGACGGTGCTTGACTTTGTGACTTTGCTAAAACAAAGGAAGCAAAAAGTCAATCGGGCATTGGGGTCAGGTCTTTCATTATTACAAATGAAGTAATGAGATGAAATCATGGCCAGGCCCATGCGCATTGAATTCACCGGCGCGATCTACCATGTCACTTCTCGGGGAAATGAAAGAAAAAAAGCATTCCTGAATGATCGAGACCGGGAGAGCTATAAAAAAACTCTTCAGCAAGGGAATCTTCGGGGTCGCGTCTCAACAATGAACTTTGAGTTTGGGAGAAAGTTTAAAAAATGACAACAGTGACGGCAATTGCAGATCAAATATGACCATGCCATTTAACAAGCTATTTCATGCGAAAAGAGACGAGAAAATATCTTTGCTCGCCGGCAAGTTGTAGAAACGTTTGAGCGATTATATTGCCCGGAAGTAATAGCAAAAGGATTTCTAAAAAGCTTTTTATGTTTATTGTTGAGACGCGACCCCGTACGACTCCCAAAACGTTGAAATCATCTAGTGAGACAATCCCCAAAGGGGGTGGATAGTATGTGCTGCATCTATTGTAATTTCAATAAAAAGTCTTTAAACTCCCATTATGGAGATAGCTTCACCGGATACCTCTTTCAAGACCTGACCCCATTGCCATCGCTTGCCCCTGCTCGAAAATTGGGGATTCGTTTATTGAAGATCTCAGACCAAAGGGAAATAAATAAGACATAAGTAGAGGAGATAGGAACCATGGAAACACTTAAAAAAAGCATTTTTAAAATCCTTTTTATTATTTTTATTACAACAATCGTAGTGAATGCTCAATCTAATAATCCAAACTTCGCTACGGATGGAATAATTGAGTTTTTCAAAATCGTTGACATATTGAAAGCCGATCGAACCCCCACAAAAGATGATTGGAAAAATTTCTATGCTTCCTCCGGCTATAAGCAATTAATAGAAATAGAATTTGGAGAGGACTTCTTTAAAGAAATATTGACTGCAGCATTTAAACCTTCAGAAATAAAAAATGAATCCGCCATAATAGAAAAGCACAAGAAAAAAAGTGACTTTTATGCCTGGTACATACCAATGATACTCACCGAGTTTAAAGATGCAGAAACTTACAGAGCTGAAATGATGGATTTTGTCAGTTACATAGCATCACCAGAAGCACTTTTGGAAGCCGAGAAACGGATTGCTCACTATATTCCCAACGCGAAGATTGAACCCTCGTTTAAAATTAATTTTATTATTTTTGGCGACTCCAGGGGATACGATCCAATCGTAATTGGTATTTCGAATCCCGGCAAGTACACAAAAGAAGAGGTAGATTGCCTGAAGAAGAAAGGGTATGATTCAAAATTGCCATCAACATTACTCATCGCCCATGAAGCGTTTCATAACATCCGAAATAAAATGCTTGCATTCGATAGACCTAAACGCGGCAGTGAAGATTTTTCGTTGGTTGATACAATGAATAGAATCGAAGATGAAGGAATTGCCGATCTAATCAGCGCTAGAATCCTCTATTCCTCCGCAGGATGTTTCCCGGCAGCTGCTGCTGCTAAAAGAATTGGTAGCGAACAAAAAGCTCAATATGCCATAGTCAACGCTATGAATTATTATCTCACCGAGATTGCCA
>SPCN01000321.1 GCA_004525465.1 Chrysiogenales bacterium
AGCAGCCTCCTGCCCATGGGAGTGATGGTCATGTCCACGGCTTCGAAAAGTGAGCCGGAGGACGTGCCGCTGCGCAGGTTGGCGGTGATCTCCAGGTTGCGGAACGAGACCGCGTCCAGGACCAGGTAATCTTCCCTGGCGCTGAAGCGCGGCACGGCGATATGGGCCAGGGCGCCCGGGCGGATGGAACGCAGGTACTTGATCATCACCCCGGCAGCGGCCACGGCGGCCGGATAGGCGGCAAAGCCCAGCCCCTCGATGCTTTCCAGGGAAAATTGATTTTTTAAAATCTCGGCACAGGCCGAAACCGCGAACTCCGCATCATCGAACACGGTGACCAGGATCCCGGCGAACTCGGGGAAGCGCTTGCTGAAAAGCCGGAATTCATTTTCAAATTCCCTGGCAATGACGATCTCCTTGGGGAATTTGCGGTAAAATTCATTGAACAACGCCTCATCGTTGCCGGCGGCAAAGGTCTTTACCTCGAAATCGGCAACCGCCAGGTCCATGGACGCCAGGGCCATGGATTGCCCGTCACGGCGGATAGAGACGATGAAATTGTTCAGCCCGGCATCCAGGGATTCCACTTCCAGGGCCGTGGCCGGAGTCAGGATATGGGTGACCTCCCGGCGCACGATCCCTTTGGCCAGGGCCGGGTCCTCCACCTGTTCACAGATGGCCACCTTAAAACCCTTGCGCAGCAGCTTGGCGGCATAATTTTCCCAGGCGTGGTGGGGCACACCGCACAACGGCACCGCGTTCTGCTTGTTCTTGTTACGCGAGGTCAGGACCACTTCCAAAATGGGGGCTGCGGTCCTGGCATCATCGAAAAACATCTCGTAAAAATCACCCAGGCGAAAAAAGAGAATGGCATCGGGATAGCTTTTTTTTATCTCCCGGTACTGACGCAGCATGGGGGTCGAAGCGATGTTCTCCATGGCTGCGATTATACCACAGGCGGCGCTTCAAAAACTTCGCGCAGTCGCAGCGGCAAAAGGGTTTTGCGCAAGGTGGGCTGCGAATTAGCACAGGCGCGGGCCACGGTATTTTCATCCGAAAGCAGGATCAGTTTTTTCCGGGCCCGGGTGATGGCCGTGTAAAAAAGCTCGCGGCTGAGCATGCGCGCGTGGGCGGGCAGCAGGGATAGAACCACGATATCGTATTCCGAACCTTGCGATTTATGTACCGACACGGCATATGAAAGGGTCAACTCATCCAGTTCGTCGGCGCCATATTCCACGATGCAGCCGTCAAAATTGACCAGCAGCAGCTTGTCGACGGCGTTGTAGTCCTCGATTATGCCCAGGTCACCATTGAAAACCTGCTTGTCATAATCATTTTTGGTCTGCATGACCTTGTCCAGCCGCTTGAAAGCCACCTTCTCTTTTTTCAGCAGAAAAGGTTCGGGATTGAACTTCTCCTGCACCATCTGGTTAATCTGGTCAATGCCGGCCTGGCCGCGGTACATGGGCACCAGGATCTGCATGGCGCTGGAATTGAACGGGTAATCGTTTTGATAATAGCGGACAATGCCCTCCACCTTCTGCAGGACCTGGGCCTCGTCCCGCATGGGCAGAAAAACGAAATCAAGCTCAGGGTTGGGAGCGGGAAACAGCAGCGGTTCACCGCTATTCACCCGGAAAGCGTTTTCCACGATCAGGCTGTCCTGGTTCTGGCGGAAGTTGCGGCTCAGATAAATGGTGTTGAAATAACCGCTCTGGATCATGTCGCGCAGCACGTTTCCCGGGCCGACGGACGGCAGCTGATCCTTGTCGCCGATGACGATCAACTGGGTGTTGTCGGCCAGCGCCTGCAGCAGTGCAAAAAGGATGAACGAATCGACCATGGAAAACTCATCGACGATAATGGCATCGGTTTTCAAAGGATTCTGGGCATTGTGCACGAACTGGCCGGTTTCGGGATTGAGCTTCAGCAGGCGGTGGATGGTGGAGGCCTGGTAAAGCGAACTCTCTTCAATGCGCTTGGCCGCCCGGCCGGTGGGAGCGGCGATCAGGATCGATTTGCCGTTGGCCTTCAGGATCTCGATGATGGCCCGGATAATAGTGGTTTTGCCAGTACCCGGTCCGCCGGTGATAATGGTCAGCCGGTTTTGCACCGCGGTCAAGGCCGCCTGTTTCTGTTCGGCGGTGAGCTCCAGGGCGAGTTTCTCGAAAACGGCATTAAAATTGACCGCCAGTTCCGGGACGGCAAAGAGCCCCTGGGCCAGCTGGAACAGGCGCCGGGCCGCGGTTTTTTCGATCAGCTCATTCTGCGGTTTGAGGATGCAGATTTCCGGGATCTTGGCCATCCGTAATTCCTGGCGTTCGAGCAGTTTTTCCAGAAGCGCGAACACATCGCTGTCGGCAATGTCCAGCAGCCAGGAACACTTTTTCAGTAAATCGTCCCTGGTGATGAACAGGTCGCCGCGCTGAAACTCGCTCTGTTCCAAAACGAAAAAAATGCCGGCCCGGATGCGCTGGGGATCGATCTTGTCTATGCCCATGGCCTTGGCGATGGTGTCGGCAATCTTAAAGCCCACGCCGCGCACCCGCTCGATCAGCAGGTAGGGGTTGCTTTCGATCAGCGCCAGCGCCAGGTCGCCGAATTCACGGTAGATGCGGAAAACCGTCTCCTGGCCGATGCCGTAGGGAGTCAGGCGCACGTTCAGGTCGCGCAGGACGCGGCTGTCGCGCACGCTTTGCTTGATGGTTTCGATGACCGTTTTTTTCAGCCCGTGGACCTCGCACAGCCGCTCCGGATTGTTTTCCAGCACCTCGAAGGTCCCCTGGCCGAATTGGTCGACGATCTTTTGCGCCGTTTTTTTGCCGATGCCCTTGAAGCGCCCGGAAGAGAGATAGTTGGCAATGCCTTCGCCGTCCTGGGGCAGGATGAACTCATAACGACTGACCTTGATCTGCTTGCCGAAGCGCGGGTGGTCGGATTCGTCGCCCTCGATCAGCAGAAAATCACCTTCGCTTAAAGAGAAAAGGTTGCCGACGATGATGCGGCTTTCCCGGGAACCATCCAGTGTCACCTTGAATACCCCGAACCC
>SPCN01000472.1 GCA_004525465.1 Chrysiogenales bacterium
ACTGGACCCGTGCTTTCAGCGGCACTCCTTATGTGTGCAGCTTCCCCGCCATCACCGTTACCGTGGATTCCCAGGGCGATATCTGTGAATGCCGTGCTGCCGACAATCAGGCAACCGGCGCCACCACCTTGGCCTTGCCCGACCTGGCTATCAGCGCCGTGGCCAACACCATCATCTGCCTGAGCGACGGCAGCCTGACCGGCACCACGATCACGGTCGCCAACAGCGGCTGCGCCGGAGTAACTGGCGCAGTGGTGCGGCTGAGCTCGGACTGCGGGCTGACCTTTTCGGACCAGACCGTCGATCTGGCGGCCGGCGAGAGCCGTGACGTGTTCTTCAGCTTCACTTCCGGCATCACCGGCTGCAGCTGCAATTTCAGCGCCGTCATCGACCCGGAAAACGCCATCTGCGAATTCGACGGCGCCAACAACAGCAACGCCAGCACCCTGCCCCTGGCCCTTTCCGATATCGAAGTAGCGGGAGAAAACCTGGATGCCGCCTGCAGCAACGACGGGAGCATCACGGTGGGCGGCGCCGTCAGCCTGGTCAACAACGGCTGCGGCCCGTCCCTGACCGAGAACATCGGCATGCGCTTTACCCTCTATTCCGAACCCGGCTGCCGCGGCACGGTCATCGACCAGTGGACACAGATTTTTGCCGGCGCGAATATCGCCTCGGCGGGCGGCACCCAGAACTTCTCCGTCCGCGCCCATGAAATCTCGGGGGATCTCTGCTCGCTTGCCCCCGGCTGCCGGCTTTCCGTGCGCATCGAAGCCGACTACGACCAGCGCATCTGCGAATGGGACGGCACGGACAACGACCGCTGCGCCGATATCGAACTCGCCTGTCTGGACCTCGCTTTTTCCGATGTGTCCTGGCAGTGCGATCCGGCCGGCGCCATCACCTGGACCCTGAACATAAGCAATGCCGGCAACGCGGCCGCCAGCAACGTTTCGATACGCATCTACAACGAATCGCCCGCCCTGATCTTCGAGCGCCGGGTATCCATCGCGGCCGGGGCGACGACCGCGCTCACTTTCACCAGCGCCGCCTACCCGGTGGCCCGGGAGCACACTTTCCGCCTGGTCATCGACGAGAACAACGAGATCTGCGAGTGCAACGGCCAGAACAATGAACGCGTCGTCACGGTCAATTGCCCGTTCACGGGCGAACCGCGCCTGGAGATCAAAAAAACCTGCCCGCCCGCCCAGCAGCCCGGAGGCATCTTCCGTTTTGAGATCGAGGTCCGCAACAGCGGCTCCGGCGATATCGACGACGTGCAGATCGAAGACATTCTGCCGCAGCCCCTGCAATATGCCGCAGGTTCATCGACCCTGGACGGAAAAGCCATCGCCGACCCGGATGGCACGACCGTCCTGACCTGGAAGATCGGCAAGATGACCGCCGGCTCATCCCATATCCTGGTCTACAGCCTGATCGCTCCGGCCGATGCCGATCCCGGGCGCTATTGCAACCAGGCCCGGGCGCTGGGCCGGGCCGTGGACGGCCGGCGCAGCGAATCGGAAAAAACCACCTGCTGCATCATCCTGCGCCGCGAGGCGGCGGGATGCTGCCTGGTCATCGAGGAGCGCCCCATGGGTTTCGCCCAGTATCCCGAGTTGGCGCTGGCCTATATCGAGCCGTATTTCCACACCGAGAAGGCCATGTTCACTTCCTATGCCGCCCTGCACCTGTGGGAGAATGTCGATTTTGAAAAGGGCAGCCTGCCCGATTTTGTCCGGGAAAGGCTGAAGAACTACGCCCTGGCCAATGTCGAGGAGTTGTATTTCCAATCCCGGCTGGGCCTGACCCTGCCCGACGGCAGCTTGTGGCTCTCCTACGCCGGCGATTACCCGCAGAAGGAAAGCGGGGGCTGGAAGGAAAAAAACACCATGCGCCGCATGACCCCGGCCCAGCTGGCATTCGAGCTGCTGGCCATGAACAAGGCCGCGGCCCGCGAGGAAAAAGCGGAAAGCAAGGACAGGCTGAACATGCTGATCGCCAAAAAGCTTGATTTCCTGGCCGCCCAGATCTCACGCTTGCCCGAGCGCTGGGAATTCGCCGCAGGCCAGGCGGTC
>SPCN01000167.1 GCA_004525465.1 Chrysiogenales bacterium
GAACCCGGTGACCAGGTTGCGGCTGGCATGCGATTCGGCGCAGGCGGCGGCCAGGGCCAGAAAAATGCCGTTGCGGAAAGGGACGTATGTCGACGGCACACCTGGTTCCTTGCGGGAGGCGGCCAGGGATTCGGGAATGGAACGGCCGTCGCCGAGCAAAGCCGAACTCAGCAGGTTTTCCAGGGGCAGCGTCACGACATCATAAGCGATTGCCAGGCCGGCAGCGATCTTTTTCGCCATTTCAACCTCGATGCGATGCTGCTGGCCGTAATCTACGATCAGGGCCCGCAGCGGGGCGAATTTTTTGCGAGCCCAATAGAGAGTGGTGGTCGAATCGATGCCCCCGGAAAACAACACAACAGCACCTTTGTTCATGCGCCTATTTTACCGCATTTCCCGACATCTGCCAAACGCTGAGTGCTATAATTTGGATCGTCCCAAAGGAAGGGAACGCACATGCGCGTTCCTTCAGGTCGAGGATGCTACCTGTTTTGTTCAAGCCTGCCCCGCATAGGCAGGAATTTGCGGGCGAACACCAGGGTGCCGGCCAGTGACAGCACCCCGCCGCAGGCCAGCGCCGGGCGCACACCGATGGCGCTGGCCAGCGTGCCATAAAGGAAACTGCCGATGGGCGTGGCGCCCATGAAGGCCATGATGTAGATGCTCATCACCCGGGCCCGCTTGTCGTCGCTGACCAGGTGCTGCAGGTAAGTGTTGGCCGCTGCCATCTGCAACATCATCCCCACCCCGCCCAGGAAAAGCAGCGGCATGGCCTGCCAGAAAACCCGCGCCAGGGAGAGGCCGCCCAGGCCCAGGCTGAAAACAACCGATCCGCCCACCATGATTTTTTCAAGGCCGCGGGTGCCGGGGCGCGCGGCCAGGACCAATGCTCCCAGCAGCGCCCCGCAACCGGCCGCGCCCATTAAAAATCCCAGACTATGCGGGCCCCCGTTCAATGCCTTGCTCACGAAAACCGGCATCAGGGTCAGGTACGACAAGCCAACCAGGCTGATCCAGGCGATGAGGGTGATGATCAGGCGGATGGGCTGCAAACCGAAGGTATAGGCGAAACCCTCGCGAAGTTCGCGCCAGAAACCTATTTTCCTGTCGCTTTTTTTACGAGGTGCGAACCTCATGGCCAACAGGGCGAATATCACCGCCAGGTAACTGATGCCGTTGATAAGGAAGCAGATTCCCTCGCCGGTCAGGGCGATCAGGATGCCGGCCACGGGCGGGCCGATCAGGCGAGCCCCGTTGAACATGGCCGAATTCAAGGCAATGGCATTGCCCAGATCTTCCTTTTTTTCGACGACCTGCACGATGAAAGAATGGCGGGCCGGGGCATCCAGGGCGTTGGCCAAACCCAGAAAAAAGGCCAAAGGCAGCAGATGCCAGGGGACGAGGACCTTGCTGAACATCAGAGCAGCCAGGACGAACGCCTGGGTCATGGCCAGGAACTGCGCTACCAGCATTATGTACATGCGGTTCCAGCGGTCGGCCAGGACGCCGGCCAGGGGCGATATGAAAAAAACAGGCATCTGGGCAAAAAAAGCCACCAGGCCGAGATAAAAAGCCGAGCCGGTCAGGCGGTAAACCAGCCAGCCCATGGCCACCTGCTGCATCCAGGAACCGGTCAGTGAAATGCCCTGACCGCCGAAATAAAGGCGGTAGTTGCGGTAACGCAGGGCACGCAGGGTTGACTTCAGATTGGCAAAAGGTCGGCGCAGCTTACTTCTTTTTGCCATGGCCTATCCTGCGCACAGGTGTTCCAGCAGTATCTTCAAGCCGATGGCTATCAGGATCGCCCCGCCCAGGATCTCAACTTTTCCGGCAAACCACATCCCGAACCTGTGTCCGATAAAAACGGCCAGCAGCGAGAGGCAAAATGTCACCAGGCCGATGAGCAGCACCGGCATGATGATATCCACGGCCAGGGCCGAAAAACTGAGGCCCACGGCCAGGGCATCAATGCTGGTGGCCACAGAGAGGGCCAGCAGTACCGGCAGGCTCAACTTTTTGGTTTGCACCCGGCAGTCAGGGGCGCGCCGCGCCTCGAGCATCATCTTGCCGCCGATGATAGAGAGCAGGATGAAGGCCAGCCAGTGGTCGAAACTGGAAATAATATTTTTGAATCCCAGACCGGCCAGCCAGCCGATAACCGGCATCAGCAACTGGAAAAGGCCAAAAAAGAAAGCCAGGCGCATGGCCTGGAGCAGTTCGACTTTTCTGGAGGCGCAGCCATTGGCCATGGCCACGGCCACGGCGTCCATGGACAAGCCCAAGGCAATGAATAGAGCTGTCAGCAAATCCATTTTCAAGCCTTTTGATCCGCCGCTATCCGCAAGCGGAGGGTAAAGTCCAATGTAGCAGAGGCCCGGCCGGCTGTCAACTGAAAATCCCGGCCGGAGATGGTCCGCGGCGGTTATTGGGGAAGTAATTCCAGAAGGAATTGGCGGGAAAGCGAGCGGTAAGACGCCCGGACCATGATGCGGCCGGCGCGGCGGATCAGATAGAAATCATAATTGAAATTTTTAAACAAAAAATCATAATTCAACTGGGTCTGGAACTCCCAGTTCTTGATCAGGGTGACGGCGCAATCGAGATAAGCGCTGGTGAAATTTCCGGTCTTGGTGTCATAGGAAAAAGACAGCCAACCCTTGACGCGGCTTTGGCCTTCTTTGAGCCTTAGTACTGCCGACCAGTCCTGGGAAGTGCTGCCGCGGATAAACCATTTTTCGGTCTGGCGCCGGGTATGGTAGTTGTATAAAAAATCAAGATCTGCGAAACCGGCAATGTTTTGGCTGCATCTGAAAACACAACCCAGTGATGTGAAGTCATTCAACCGCTCCTGGTCCAGCAGCTGTTCTGCGGCCAGGGCTATTGTGAAGGCCGGCCCGCGCCCCAGCTGGATCCTTTCACTCTGCAGGTTCAACCCCAGATTCGCTTTGCTCTGGTTGTTCCGCGTGCCGGCCAACTCCAGCTGGTTGACCATGAAGCTGGAGACAAGGTTCACCTGCAGCAGGTTGTGATAAAGCCGGAAAGGGCTCACATTCAGGGTGAAGCGCGGAGTACCCTGGCTCTGGTTCTGTAAAAGGTCTTTATGGAAAGAGTAATCCGCGGCCATGTTAAACAGGCTGTGGGTATAAGCCAGGAAAAACGACGAGCTGAGCAGGCGGTTATATGAGTCCTGACCATAGCGAAGGCGTGAACGGGCATGCTGCAAGGAGAGGTTGATGTTTTTCACAGCCTGGTTCTGCAGAGAAATCTCGGCCACATACTGCTTCTCCTTTTCATAGGAGAGGTTCAGAGCCAAGGTGCCCAGCATGCGGTTTTGCAGGTTGGAGCCCAGGCGCAGCCATAGTTCTTCCTGTTCGGTGGCAGTGCGACTGTATTCGGCCGCCCATTCGCTGGAAAATTGAGGGGTCCATCGGGTTTTGAAAGCCAACCGGGAGTTGAACAGATTGTCGGTCAGGAAATTGACATTCAAGGATAAATCGCTTTTCTTACTCAGATCAAGCGAATTGAGTGAAATGAAATATATTTTCCCCCGGGGGCCGGTCGCGATCCTGTTCAAGATGTCGTATTTGAAGTCCAGGGTGTTGGCGGTTTTCACAGCTCCGCTTTTAATCTTTTTTTCCAGATTCATGTGGCTGTTGATCACCAGTCCTTCCGATGGGTAATACCAGATCTTGTCGATGCCGGCCCCCTCGATGTTCGTGTCGTCGGCCCCCTGGTCAAGTTTGAATTTCTTGAACGCCAGCGATTGGATGCCTTCGATGAACACGGTGGTCTGGTAGCCGTACACCCGGAAACTCTTGGTGATGACAATGCGTTGGTTCAAAAAATACACCAACGATTTTTTCAACGCTTCATGATCCATAAGGGTGATTTTTTTAACAGCGGCATTCTCGCCGGCCACAGCGTTTTTTTGGCCCGGCAAGGTCCAGGAAAGGATGCGCTCCTGGAAAGTTGTGAATTTCAGGCTCAGGCCTTCCAGGTCGATCTCCAGCATATCTGTCGTGTATTTCTGCTTGCCGGCCTCCACACGGCAATTCCTGCTGGCAAGGGCGACGCGGCCGGCCATATCGATATCCACGGTTTCGGCCTGGATGGTCCACTCCTTGCACTTGATCTGGATGTTTCCCTGGCCGTGCACGTAATTGAAATCATAGCTGTAGAGAAGATAATCGCCTTTGATCTCCAGCAATTCCTTGCCGGGGAGGCAAAGGGCCAGAGCCCCCAGGAGCAAAAAAAGGGCTTTGTTCATTGAAACCTTAATTTAAAGATCTTTCCCGTCCGCTCACCGCACCAGAAGATCCCCTCCGCATAAGCCAGCCCGGCAGCCTGGCGGGAAGGCGTTTGATACAGGTTGAGCGGGGCGCCGATTTCATCGAGTCGAAAAAACTTCATCTGCGCAGCGTCGATGGTCCACAGATTGTCGCCGTCATAGCTCACTCCGTCAATGGCGGAGCCGGGTTGGGGAATGGAGCGCTCGATCGTCCCGCTCAGCGGATTGACGATCAGGACTGAGTTGGACAGACGGTCGGCTATGTACAGGCGCCCGGCGGCGAAATCCAGGCAGCCGAAATTGCCACGCAGCAGATTGAGCACGCGGATCTGCGCGCCGGTGACGATATTCACCTGCACCAACTGGGATGAGTTTTTTACGCTAAGCCAAAGGTCTTTGCCGTCGTAGGTGATGCCTGCCACAGGCTGCGGGAAATCCAGTTCCCTGATCAGGGCCCCGGAGCTGTAATTCAAGGCCAGGATCCGCGAAAGCGAGTCGACCGCCCAGAGAGCGTCGCCGCTGAAGGTCAGATCGACCGGAACGATGCCGTCGACCTGCAGGGTGGAGAGGATCTCATAGGCGCGGGTCTCGGCTGCGGGGTCGTTGGGGTTGTCGAAAAGCCGGTCATTGCACCCGGACAGACAAAGGATGCTAAAAACAGCAAGTAAGGCCAGCGCCGAATGTTTGGTTTTCATGGTTGTAATAAGGGTGAAAAGTCACGGCCGCGTTCCGGCCGTACTTTTTCTTGGCGAAAACAAAGATGTCGATCATGTTTAAAACCCAGACGCCGGCAGCGGCCAAAATGGCGGTGTTGCGCCGCCGGTCATATTTTTCGGTCTGCAAGCGCCACTCCGTCGCCGCCAGTGCATCTTTGGCGTCACGGTAATTGCGGTACGCCTCAGCGCCTTTGCCGATTTCTATGACAATCCTAGCCAGGCAGAATATTTCGGCCGAGGCGAAAACCGCGGCCTTGACGTATTGCTTTTCGGCCAGCTGCCCCAAGCCCGGGAATACCAGTGATTTTTCCAGAACCTTGCGCAAGCGGTCGGATTCAGGCTTCACCTCCTCCGCCGTGAACAAC
>SPCN01000286.1 GCA_004525465.1 Chrysiogenales bacterium
CTCCGTGGCTGAACTGTCCAGCTATGTGGACCAGGGCATCATCGATCTGGGCCGCGGCTATTCACCGCCGAATCCCTTGGCTCTTGCGCTTCAGGCCTGGGTCGTAGAAATCGCCGCCCTGGGTGAAGGCGACTCGCTCGACTTGCGTCCGGCGGACTACTTCTATCGGCTATTAGCCCTCGACCCATTCTCTAGAGCGGTGATAAACGAAAACGCCGCGCGCAACCTTGCAATCTTCTCCCAGCTCCTAAACGTCTTTCAGAGCTACTACCACTACACGGTCGTCACATACCGAAACCGCGAGTTCGTGCGCTTCCACCTCTTCAATAGCTTCCTACGGCTGCTATATGACGGAGGTATCAACGAGTACGAGGACTCAGATCAGCCATTCCCCAAGGGACACGTGCAGGTGATGACCATCCACCAGGCTAAGGGCTTGGAGTTTCCCGTGGTTGTGGTCGGTAGCCTCAGCACACAGTTCTCGAGCCCCAAGAAGATCGACCGCGACCTCGGGCCGTACTACCACCGTTTGCCTTTCGAGCCCGAGAGTCGGATCACCTTCTTCGACCGGATGCGGCTGCACTACGTTGCGTTTTCCCGGCCACAGAAGGTGCTGGTCCTAACTGCGCACGACCCCCCGAAGGACTACTTTGCCCCGATCTGGCAGGGCCTGCCGCAATGGCCCTATGTGCAGCAGGAGATTCTGGCGGCACAGCATTTCGTCCTTCGCGAGCGGATGCCGGTCAAACGTGCCTACAGCTTCACCGGCGACCTCAAGATATACGAGACCTGCCCGCGCCAGTATCAGTTCTTCCGCGAGTACGATTTCACGCCGTCCCGTTCGGCGGTTATATTCTTTGGCTTGCTCGTTCACCAGAGTATCGAGGAGATCCACCGCATTGCCCTCGACGGCAAGCTCGACAAGCTGGACGAGCCACGCATTCGCGATCTGTTCGACCGTACCTTCCGCTTCCTCTGCTTTAGCGATGTCCGGCCTATCGACGATACCGCAAGAGAGTCGGCCTTCCGTCAGGTAATGAACTACTTTCGCCAGAACCGAGATGAGATGCGAAGGGTCATTCAGACCGAGGTGGATGTCTCCATAGAGAAGGACGGCTACATCCTCGTCGGGAAGGTTGACCTCCTGCTCGGTGGCGACGGCAAGCTAGAGCTGCTCGACTTTAAAACCTCGCCGCGCCCCAGCGGCAGCCCCGTGCTTCTCGACGCCTACGAGCGTCAGCTTTCCACCTACGCTCATATCCTGGAAAGGCGCCACGGGCAGCATGTGGACCGCTTACTGCTCTACTGGACTGCGGAGGAGGAGAAGGAGAAAGCGCTCATGGCGTTTCCGTACCGCCCGGAACGGATCAATGAGGCTGGGCGTTACTTTGACGATGTGGTCAAGCGCATCCAGGCCGAGGAGTTCCAGGTAACGCAACCTCCCGAGCCGGCTATCTGCAAAGAGTGCGACCTGCGCAATTTATGTCAAAATGACGGAATCATCAGAATGAAGGAGTAATACACCCAATGGCAAAGATAGAGATCATCAAGACTGAGCTGGTTTGGCCAGGCAAGTACAATGATGACGGCACCCGTAAGGAGGTGCCGCGCATAAGCTTGCCCTTCCAAGTTATCGAGACCGTTAATGAAAGCCGGGCAACACGCGAGGTGAAGAAGGGTGGCGTGCAGGGCGGCCTCTTCGACGTCTACGAGGGCAAGGAGGGCGACACCTTCGAGGCGGGTTGGCGGAACAAGCTCATCTGGGGCGACAACCTGCTGGTCATGGGGTCTCTGCTGGAGAAGTTCGCGGGCAAGATTGACCTCATCTACATTGACCCGCCGTTTGCGACGGGCGCGGATTTCTCGTTCACGACGGTGATAGGAGAGTCCGGTGAGGAAGTTGTAAAGGAGCAATCCGCGATTGAGGAAAAGGCATATCGAGACATGTGGGGAAGCGACAGAAGTTCATGGTTTACGATGATGGCGGAGCGACTTCGTCTTGCTCGAGACTTGCTTTCGCCAAGAGGCACACTCTACCTGCATCTCGACTGGTACGTTGGACACCACGCGCGCCCGGTGCTTGATGAGATCTTTGGAGAGGAGAACTCGCTAGGCGAAATTGTGTGGGCCTACGGATCACCGTCCGGGGGGCGTGTATCGGGCGCGAAGCTTGTAAAGGCGCACGACCTAATCTTCGTCTACGCTCGCAACTACGGAAACCACAAGTACAAGATTATATACCTTCCATACTCAGAGAAGTATGTGAAAGACTGGTTCAAGTTCACAGATGACACGGGCCGAAGGTACCGAAAACGCTGGCGCCGGAATGATGAGGGAGAATCAGTCGCCGAGCAGCAGTACCTGGACGAGAGTCTCGGTGTTCCGGCGAGCACAGTGTGGTCGGATATTCAACAGGCCTACGCCGACCCGCGAGCATACAAGGAGGGCGTGTCCTCGGAGATCACAGGCTACCCGACGCAGAAACCTGAGCGCCTGCTTGAACGAATACTCAAGGTGTCTTCTGAGCCCGGGGACCTCGTCGCCGACTTCTTCTGCGGTTCCGGCACCACGCTCGCTGTCGCCGAAAAGCTCGGCCGCCGTTGGATCGGCTGTGACCTCGGCCGTTGGGGAACCCACGTCACTCGCAAGCGCCTCCTCGGCATAGAGAACTGTAAGCCCTTTGAGGTCCTGAACCTAGGTACGTACGAGCGCCAGTACTGGCAAGGAATGACCTTCGGCGAAGCGAAGGACAAGCCGCTTGCCGAGCAGGCGCTTTACGAATATCTTGCGTTCATTCTAAAACTTTACGGCGCTCAGCCGGTGGCTGGCTTGGCGCACCTGCACGGCAAGAAGGGTAAGGCGATGGTTCATATTGGTGCGGTGGACGCACCAGTGACGATCTCCGAGATCGACGCGGCCGTGGACGAATGCGCGAAGCTCAAACAGACCGATCTGCACGTCCTCGGCTGGGAGTGGGAGATGGGGATTTACAACCTGATGATCGAGGCCGCCAAGAAGAAGGGCGTGAAGCTGCTGCTCCTCATCATCCCGCGCGAGGTAATGGAGCAACAGGCCGCGGCCAAGGGCGATGTGCGCTTCTTCGAGCTGGCCTACCTGGCGGCCGAGATCAAGAAGCCGAAGAAGCTCACCGTGCAAGTGCTACTCAAAGACTTCGTCATCCCCAACACTGAGATGATCCCTGAGGACGTGCGGAGCAAAGTCAGGAAGTGGTCGGACTACATTGACTACTGGGCAGTGGACTGGGACTTCCGCAGTGATACCTTCATGCAGGGCTGGGTCGCCTACCGTACCCGCAAGGAGCGCAAGCTCCCGCTCGTCTCCGACCCGCACACCTACGAGAAGCCGGGCAAGCGCCGCATCCTCGTCAAGGTGATCGACATCTTCGGCAACGACAC
>SPCN01000120.1 GCA_004525465.1 Chrysiogenales bacterium
CCCGGTACGGCAGGCGCCGGAAGGGCAGGGCAACATCGCGGCTGCGCAGGGCGAAGATCTCCCGCATCAGGCGTTCGACAATGGCGAACAGTTCGTTTGGTTCGGCGAAGCTCATCTCAATGTCGATTTGGGTAAATTCGGGCTGACGGTCGGCGCGCAGGTCCTCGTCGCGGAAGCAGCGGGTGATCTGGAAATAACGCTCGAAACCGGCCACCATCAACAGCTGCTTGAACTGCTGGGGCGACTGCGGCAGGGCGAACATTTTTCCCTTGTATATACGCGAAGGAACCAGGTAGTCGCGGGCCCCCTCGGGGGTGGCGTTGGTCAGCATCGGCGTCTCGATGTCCAGGAAGCCCTCTTTGTCCAGGAAATTACGGGACAGCAGGTTGACCTTGGAGCGCAGCTTGAAATTCTGCTGCATAGCAAGATTGCGCAGGTCGATATAGCGGTGCTTGAAGCGCAGTTCTTCCGAGACGTTGGCGCGGTTCTCCGGGATAAAGGGCGGGACTTCGGAAGCGGCCAGGATCTCGATGTCGCTGGCGATGAGTTCGATCCTGCCGCTCGGCAGATCGGAATTGGCCTTGGCGCGTTTCACTACCAGGCCGCTCACGGCCAGGACCGTTTCCTTGCCAATGCTCTTTAGGATTTCGGGCGAACTGAACGTTTCGTTGACCACGATCTGCAGCAGCCCTTCACGGTCGCGCAGGTCAAAGAAGGTCAATCCTCCCAGTTCGCGCATATTGTTCACCCAGCCGTAGACGGTGACGGTCCGGCCGGCGGCCTCCTCGCGGACAGCGCCGCAGTAGGTTTCCCGCTTCAATAGTTTTTTTTCAGCCATTCGTTCAGTTCCTTGAGAGAAATTTTGATCTGTTCCTGGTTGGCCATGTTCTTGATGGAAACCGAGCCGCTCTGGATCTCGTTCTCAGCCAGGATCAGGGTGAAGGCGGCGGCGACGCGGTCGGCCTTCTTGAACTGTTTTTTCAGGTTTTTGCCCTGGTAATCGAGGTAGACCGGGTAGCCCTCTTCGCGCAAAACTTGGGCCATCTGTACGGCATGGGCCAGCCACTGCCGGTCCTCATAGGCCACAAAAAGGGTTTTGGGCCGCGCTGGTTCCAGCTGCTCCAGGTGCAGGATTATGCGCTCCATGCCGGCGGCAAAACCGATGGCTGCCATGTCGGGTCCGCCCAATTCCTGGATCAAGTTGTTGTAGCGGCCGCCGCCCAGCAGTGCATTTTGGGCCCCCAGCTGACCCGAGGTGATTTCAAAGGCGGTCTTGGTGTAGTAGTCCAGGCCGCGCACCAAACGCGGGTTCAACTGGAAGGAAACGTTCATCCAGCTCAGGGTCTCGCGCACCGCGGCGAAATGGTCCCGGCATTCGCTGCAAAGGTGATCGCTGATTAGAGGCAGGCTTGCGGCGACTTCAGCGCAGGCTGGCAGTTTGCAGTCAAAGATGCGCAGCGGGTTGCCGTCGATCTTGCGCCGGCAGTCGGAGCACAACCGGCTCTCTTGGGCGTGCGCCGCCTTGCGCAACACTTGCAGGTAGTCGGGGCGGCATTGCGGACAGCCCACCGAATTCAGCTCCAATTGCATGGCTTCAATCCCGATTTTTTTAAGGAAATCCACGGCCGAAAACATGACCTCGGCGTCTACTTGCGGAGAATCGTCAGCGAAAACCTCGACTCCGAATTGTTGAAACTGGCGGTAGCGTCCCTTCTGTGGCTTGTCGTAGCGAAACATGGATCCAATGTAGTAAAAGCGCAGCGGGGACAGGGTCTCGAAGAGGTTGTTTTCGATGGCCGCCCGCACCACCGAGGCTGTGTTCTCGGGCCTGAGGGTCAGGCTGCGGTCCGATTTGTCGGAGAAGGTATACATTTCTTTTTGGACGATTTCAGTTTCGCTGCCGATGCCGCGGCTGAACAATTCACTGTGTTCGAAAATCGGAGTGCGGATCTCCTGATAGAGGAAATTTTTATAATAGGCGTGGATGGCATTTTCCAGATCATGCCATTTTTGGATCTCGGGAGCGAAAATGTCGCGTGTGCCTTTCGGCGCTTTGATTTCGTTCATAGGTACCCCAGTGATTTTAATGTGTCCATGGTTTCTTGGTCAAATTTGTTCAGTTTACGTTTGTTGGCGGTGATGATCCGTGATATCTTCAGCACCGATTTGACCATCTCCGAGCGCTGTCCCGACGGATCGGGCCCGAGGTGCAGGTTTTCGATGCCGTGGCGATCCTGTTTCAGATTGATGAATTCCAAGCTGTTCCCGGGTCGCCCCGGGTAAAAGATGACCTGCCAGGGGAAATGGAGCACCGAAAAGGCGTCGAAATAGGCTTCGGGAGAGTATGTCTCCAAGAAAAGCTTGGGATCGGAAGAATCGGCCAAGGCGCTGGCACCTAACATGTGTTTGGGCGCTGCGGAGCCGATAAGGGCCAGGAGGGTGGGCGCGACGCTGAAATTCGAGACCAGGGCGTTTTGCGCCTGCCGGCGGGGTATACCTTTGCCGCTGAGCATGAACGGAACATGGGTGTAAACCTTGTTCAAATAATGGATGTGCCCGAAATGGGATCCGTACTCGCCTAGACCTTCGCCATGGTCGCCCATGACCAGAAAAGTCGATTTGGCGTAAAGATTTTCTTTTTTTAAATGGTCCAGAAGCAGGCCGATCTGGGAATCCATATAGCGGATCTCTTTTACATATCCGCTCATTTTGGCTTCATTGCTGATTTTAAGCAGATATTTAAAAGACAGTTCCGCACGGCACGACGCTTTCCCCTTGTTGGTCACAACGAGAAATGATTCGGCATTTACCGAGTTGAGGGTAACCATTCCGTAGCGCTCTTTGCGGCGAATCAGGTCCGGGGAGTAGGTCAGGCTGATGGCAGCGCCGGGTTCCAGGGCCTTGACATTCAGGTCGTTATAGATGATTCCGGTGAAGGCCTGCTTTTCCAAAATGGGGACCGGTATTTCCGAATCCAAGCGAATCAGGTTTTCTCCCGGTTCCAAGATCAGGGGAAGGCGCAGTACCGGTTGCTCGATGCTCGGGCCGCTGAACAGCAGCTTTTGGCCGCAGCGTACAGTGAACCTTTCTTGGTTTTCGGGCGGGAAATATGGTTCGTGGGGATCGGAATAGTGGATCCAGATAAAGGACTTTTTCCCCTTGATTTTGTCGATCAGGACAAAAGCGTCGCGATTGACCTCGGCGGCGGTTTTATACCACAGGCCGGGCTTGAAGTTTTCCAGGAAATGGTCGAAGCCTCTGGCCAAACCGAAATTGCGCTTCAACACGGCCAGGGATATAACGGCGCCGGTGGCATAGCCATTTTTTTTCATGATCTCGGCCAGAGATTGGTTTGGAATGACACGCTCCTGACCGTTGTTGTAGAGCTTCAATACGTGCGGGGGCAGTGAATAAAACATGGCTGCGTGACTGGGTAAAGTGATGGGAATGACCGAGTAGGCGTTTTTGTAGTGCAGGCCAGCCGCGGCCAGGGAGGCAAGGTTCGGAGTGCTTGTGTTTCCGGTTGTTGAGTAATCGATCGCGTCCGCCCGGGTAGTATCCAGGGTGATCAGGAAGATGTGTTCCGGTGCCGAGCCACTAAAAAAAAGTAAAAAAAAAGCCAGAAACAGCAGGGGCGGCAGCAGCCAGAGCAGTTTTATTTTCATTTTAAGAAAGCGGAACGTATGGTGTTGAAAACCGTTTCCAGGTCGTAGGAAAGCAGCCTGGTGTCACCGACAACGGCCATGAAATTCGCGTCCCCTTGCCAACGGGGCACGATATGCTGGTGGAAATGGTCCTTGACCCCGGCCCCAGCCGCATTGCCGATGTTCATGCCGATGTTGAAACCGTCGGGATGGAAGCTTGCTTTTAAAATGGTCAGGGAACGGTTGGTCAGCTGCCACATCTCCAGAAGATCGGCGGCGGTCATTTCCTCGGGGGCGGCGATATGGGCATTGGGGGTGATTAGCAGATGGCCGGTGCTGTAGGGATATTTGTTCAGGATGATGAAAAATTTATTGCCGCGATAGCAGATCAGGGAGTCGTGATCTTCTTTGGTCAGTGCCTGGCAGAACACGCAGCCGTTATTCTTTTTAAATTTGGAAATGAATTCCCAGCGCCAGGGGGCTGATAAATATTTCATTAATTGCTACCTGCCCCTGACCCAACCTGCCGTCATTTTTTTTTGTCCAGTTCGTTCTGCAGCAGATCGCCGATGGTCGTGACCTGGTCATCGCCCCCTTTCATGTATTTCTGGATCTCTTCCCGCTCCCGGACCTTGTTCAGTGCCCTTAGGCTGAGATAGACCTTTTTGCGGTCGAGTTCAGCCCGCGATATCATGGCTTCGAGCTTGTCACCAGGCTTGTATTTCTTTTCCAGATCCTGCAGGGTGATCCTCTCTTCGTCAATGTCGCCGATGCGGATAAAACCTTCGATGTTGCGGGTGATTTCCACGGAGATACCGCCGTCGGTGATCTTGCGGACCGTTACCTCAATTGTATTACCGGGTTTATGCTTGGAGAAAAATGTTTTCCATTCACTTTCCGATAAATGCTTGATCCCCAGTTGAACCTTATAATTGCGGTCCAATTCGTTGCTGATGATCATGGCGTCGATCTCTTCGCCTTCCTTCATGTATTCTTCCGGGGATTCGATATGGTAATAGCTGATATCGGATATCTTCACTACTCCTTCGACTCCTTGTTCCAGTCCCAGGAAAACCCGCGATTTGAGGATCTTTTTCACTTTGGCCCTAACGATCTCCCCACGCGAGTGTTTTTCCAGGTATTTTTCTTCCGGGCGCATTTCCAGCTGCTTTAAGCCCAGCTTGATCTTGCGGTCTTCTTTGCTGAACTCAATCACCTGCACCCACAACTTGTCGCCTACGGCCACGTATTCCTCCACCGAGGTCGGGCGCCCTTCCCAAGTCAGGTCCGAGATGTGCAGAAGCCCCTCGACTCCTTCTTCAAGTTCGATAAAGGCGCCGAAGCTGACGATCTTGACGACCTTGGCGATCAACCTTTTGCCGATGGGATATCTGATCTCGATGTCAATCCAGGGATCGGTGAATTTTTGCTTGATGCCCAAGGATATCTTACCTCTATCCTTGTCTATCTCCAGTACCTTGACTTCGATCTCATCGCCTTTGCGCAGTTTTTCTTTGGGGTGATTAATGCGGCCGTAGGAGATGTTGTCCTTGTGCACCAGGCCTTCCAGGCCGCCCAGATCGACAAATGCCCCGTAGTCAACGATTGAGGTCACCATACCCTTGACCACTTGTCCGACTGCGAGTGATCCCAGCAGGTTTTTCAATTTTTCCTGCTTTTCATCTTCGAGCAGGATACGGCGTGAGATGGTGCCGCTCTTTTCCTTTTTATTCAGTTTTACCACCTTGAACCAGAAGTCCTTGCCCAGCATTTTTTTTGGTGCTTTGACTTTCTGGATATCCACCTGGCTCATGGGCAGAAACATCTCCACTCCCATGTCGACTAAAAAGCCTTTTTCGTCGGGGGTCAATTTGGTGATCTTGCCCTGCAGGGGAGTGTTCTTTTTATAGGCGTGGAAAACATTTTCCCAGCCTTCCTGTTCGTCGAGTTGTTTTTTTGAAACGATGATGTAGCCTTCCTTAAAATTAACGTTTTTGGAAAGCACCGAGATCGCGTCACCGATCTTATATTTCATGTTCCCGTCCCAGTCCAGCAGTTCCTGACGGTCCAGAATGCCTTCGGTTTTTTGGCCGATGTCGATCACCACGCGGTTCTCAACAATATCCACGATGCGGCCTTCAATGGCAGCATTGGAAGCGAGATTTTTCAGGTCGTATTCCTTCACCAGTTCGGAAAAATCCTCGGAATTGTTCTCGATGGTGTCATTTGTGTCTGACATGTCGTGTCTCCTTAACGTTTACAGTTTCTGCAGGAAATTTTTTACGTTATTCAATTCCTGCGGTGAGGTAGAAGCTCCGGCGCTAATCCCTATGGAATTGAATTTCTTTAACTTGGCCAGGGTGGCTTTGTTCTGCAGATCGGCGCAGGTTTCGATCTGCAGGGAATTTTTGTTTTTTCCCCTGGCGATATTATAAAGTTTTTTAGTGTTGGATGAAATCTTGCTGCCGACCACGATGATTGCGTCGACAGTGGGTGCCAGTTTTTTTACGGCTTCCTGACGGTCCCGGGTGGCCTGGCAGATGGTGTTGAAAACATGCAGTTTTTCGGTTTTATCCAGAAGTATGGCGACAACCTCTTTGAAAAATTCGGTATTAAGAGTGGTCTGGGCCACTACGCTGATCTCGCGACAGCGGGACAGGGCCCGGGCCGCGGCCAGGGAGTTGATGATCCGCACTTTTTTGGCATAGCTTCTGGCCGCGATGATCTCGGGATGGTGCTTGTCGCCAACGATCAGGATCCTGCTATTGGCCTTGTCGAGCGCTTCAATAATCTTTTGTCCTTTTTTTACCAGTGGGCAGGTGGCGTCCAGGGTAGCAATGCCTTTCCGGCGCAGGCGATGTTCGATATCGCGGGGAATGCCGTGGGTGCGGATGCACAGTGTCTTGTTTTTGGAGATTTTGTCGACCGCAGAGATATGTTCGATGCCTTTTGCCGCCAAATCGTTTAAAACCGGGATATTGTGGATCAGTGGGCCGTAAGTCTGAATCTTTTTTCCTTGGCGATGGTATTCATTGATCAGTTTCAAGGCTCTTTTTACTCCAAAACAAAATCCCGCCTCTTCGGCGACTAATATTTTCATGAATCAGACCACAATCATACAATATTATGGCCGTTTTGTCAACCAAAAATTGCAATGCTTCCAACGTGGCCGCGGCTTGACAACTTGCTGGCGATGGCTTATAAATTTTCCGGAGGTAGCCCCCCATGACG
>SPCN01000316.1 GCA_004525465.1 Chrysiogenales bacterium
ACCGATGTAAGGGAAACAGGTATGCATGAAGGGCGGAATACAATCTGTATCATCGACTACATCTGATTTGATCGAAAGGAACTGCACCTCAGCCATGACGGGACAGGGCGGCTGCTGGTAAACGAAAGTGTTGCTTGGTGCTGAACGCGCGCCTCCCGGACCAACCGCGACCATTTCAAACGCATACTCCCGGCCGCAGGCAGAACCCAAAAGGATCGATTCCTGGCGCTGGATTTTGCTCACATACCGATATTCTTCCCCATCGATCAGGATCAGGAAATTTTGCAAGCTGTCCGGGTCACCAGCCCAATGCCATGTCAATGTGACGGTGCGTGCTTTCCAATCCTTTTCCGGGAACTGCAGTTCACCATGCGCTTCCACATTCCATATATCTGGTGGATCAAGGTCATAATCCACGAACTGGAATCTGCCGCTCGCTGTCTCAGGGCCAAAGGGTTTGACCGCATAACCGATCAGGAAGTCATCGGTCTTGATCTCGAGGCGCGATCCATCCCATTTTTCTCGTGGTACACTGGCAGTGAATGGGTTGAGTGGGGCGACCATGAGTGGACCCAGTTTAGCCATGCAATATCCTTCGAGTGTGAGTTCTTCGTCTGCGGGCATGGGGAAGAGAATGCGTTTATCTCCGCCCCAATGTTCGGTGATGTCGCCCCAGTTGTTTCGCACCATGATGGCTCCATTCCCCTCTGGTATGCGCCTGAAGTCAGTGCCTTCCACAGAAAGATAACAATAATAGCCCTGCGGTGAGCTGTAAGTGTACATGTCGAGCGCTTCGATCTCGAGGTAGGTGGCGATCTCGTTTTTGCAAGTCTGGTCTGATACAAAAACTTTTTTAATATCGCTGGGCTGTGCCCCTAACCCATTTGCCGCTTCCACCCAGAAATAATAATAGCCATAGCTTGGGGACGGGAATGTAAATACGGTTGGCGAGTTCTGCGGATTGTTTTTCGTGGCCTCGATTAATTGGGGTGGACCAAAGGCGCTCTGCATCCAGATAATGAAATGGGTTTCATTATCGGCGTTATCCTGCCAGCGCAGCTCAATAACGCAGTTTTCGTATTCAGCATGGAGAAATGTGGGTGCCTCGGGGCTCATATCCGATATAATAGCAGAGATCAAATCCATGGTGCTGACTGAGATGTTTGTCCGTGCCACTTCATATAGCCCTGCAATGTTTATCACACTGCCGGTACCTGGTTCTTTGTCCGTAGGACCGACGAGGATATCCCCACCTGTTTGAGGACGGGGTTTGGGTACTTTGACATTTGCTCCGGCGGAAAGATCGCCATCTCCCAGGTCGGGATTCATATCCCGCAAAACTTCAGTTGCTTCTCCCAGCGCTTCGGCAATGTCATCTAGCGTCTGCCCTCCATCTTCGAGAACCAGATTTGCAGTCCCCTGTTGGCTGATGACGGTGAGGGGTGCGCTTTGTGCGACCAACCCCTCCCTGTCAACCATGCGGAATACCAGCAGGTGGTCGCCTTCAGCCAAATTGAAATCAAACGCACCGTAAAAGGTATTGACAAGGTCTATGGGTATCTGCTCAAGGAATTTCTCCCCATCCAGCCATAATTCCAGGCGAGCAATGGGATTCATGCTGGATGCTGTGGCGCTGACTGCCAAGGGTTCGCTTTCGAAGACAGTATCACCGTTTGCAGGCTCATGGACTGTAATCGCAGGCTGAATGATTTCAGCGCGCTTATCTGCCGCAATCCGGGGACCCATGTAATATCTGAGAAGAATCAACAGCAGACCGGTTATCACCGCAATGGTAATAAGGGCGGCTATCACGCAGCCAGTGATTTTCTTTTTTGTCGTATTCTGCTCCATTTTTTTTATTCTCCCGGTATCCTCATCATCAGCTGCAATCAATGGTGATTGAATTGTTGAAGTACGCTTTGTTACCGGCGTTGTCCTCCACAGTCCCATTGATCTGCAGTGTTCCCGGATATGAGAAACTGCCCAATTCAGCCGTATATCCATTATTTACGGATGGAATTGGATGGTATTCCACGTAACCAGATTGAAGCTCGCTGCCGTTGGAATCTGTGATGCGCCAGGACGCATAGATCTTTTTAATACCACCTGCATCGTAGGCTACTACATTCGCGTTTATCGTGTCAGAGGCGCACATTGAGGTTTTGCTGGTTGCTGATCCAAAGATCCCTGGTGTTTCCGTATCCACGGGAGGAGATTCTTCTGCTACTAGTGGGAGTGCTGGAGGAGGAGGCGCAGAAACGATGCCGACCCGGTCAATTTCTCCCTGTGTATCTACAGTAATCGCGGATATCCAGCAATTTTTTGAGCCGTCTGGAAGCGTAATCAAAAACCAGGAATTATCAGCCAGACGTCCGACGATGTCTCCCTCTTTATTGAGGAGCAACGCACCGTCGATGTTATATTCTGTTCCTGGTCCTTCACGGCAATTAGCGTTCCTGTTCGCTACGGCAATCGGATCCATAGGTTCTTTAACAACCTCTTCTCCCTCGATATCCTCCCCGGGAATCTCAATGGGTGTTGCCTGCTCTCCTTCTACATCTCCTCCAGGAATTTCAATTGGCGTTGCCGGCGCTTCGGCCTGTGCGATCGTTACGATGACGGTGTCAGCGGGTCCTGAGACGCCTGAACCATCGATGGCTTTGACATCAATGCGGTAGATGCCGTACATCAGCGGGGAGAATTCCCCTTCCGCCCAGCCCAAGCGTTCACTGCCTTCGAAGCGAGGGGCAAGCGATTTTTCAAGTTCGCCGTTAATGTGAAATTCGATGCCCTCGATGCCGTCGTTATCCGAGGCATGCGCCACGATCGAAAAGGGAGCTAATGGCAGTGTAATATCTTGAGAAGGGATATCAATCCAGGTGATTGGTCCAGCCCCTGCCTGGTTGCAGCCAACGAAAAATAGCGATAAGAAGAACCAGGAGCAAAACCTCAAAAATTTTTTCATCTTCGTACCCTCCAAAACAACTAGCATTTCTGCTGAAGGTACCGATGATTTCCCCCGGTTGATTTCTGAAGCTCAGCAATTTATCGGATATTTTTAATTATACAGACAATTCCATGCATTTCAATGTATCCAGAGA
>SPCN01000453.1 GCA_004525465.1 Chrysiogenales bacterium
AAATTCTAATGTTCAAAACATCCCGGCCCTCAGAAGATGTGCACTTTCTTATTTGTTTTGAGCCTTTGAGCCTTCGAAATTTATATTTGATTCGAATTTCGAATTTACAGGGTTCAGCAGGAAAATATCTCCTTCCAAGGGTGACCCAAAGCCTCGTCCATTGGAACCAGAATTCTCTACTTTGCAGACTCAGTTGGCTGCTTTAAAATAATGCGGCAGTCGGCCACGGTAGCCCCTTGGCCCTCGGGATGGACCAGCAGGGGGTTGATATCCATCTCGCTGATCTCCGGATGATTCATCACCATTTCCGATAATCGGACCATCGCCTTTTCGATGGACTCGATATCGGCTTTGGGCTTTCCTCTGAATCCCTTGAACAGTTTGTACCCGCGGATGCTGCGAACCATCCGGCGGGCCTCATTCCGCTGAATCGGGGCCAGGCGAAAAACCACATCCTGAAAAAGTTCAACAAAAATGCCGCCCAGGCCGCACATTAAAAGCGGCCCGAAAACCGGATACCGGTTCATCCCCAGAATGACTTCAACGCCTGGGGTTGCCATTTTCTCAACAAGGACGCCGTTAATGACGGCATCGGGATTATATTTTTTGGCCCCGGCCATAATCTGATGATAGGCTTTCTTGACACTTTCACGGCTTTCTATCCCCACCACCACGCCGCCGGCATCGGACTTGTGCAGGATCTGGTCGGACACAATTTTCATGACCACCGGAAACGACATTTCCTCGGCAAAGCCGACGGCTTCTTCTTCGCTGGTGGCCAGACGGACCGGCAACACATTAAAGCCGTAGCATTTCAGCAGCTCGGCCCCCTCCAGCTCTCCCAGGTAGGTTTTGCCGGCCGTCAGGCTGTCGGCAATGATTTGCTTTGCGCAAGCCTTGTCCGTTTTCAGACTGAACTGGGCAAGATGCTGCCGGTTCAGCCAGTTGGAATAACGATAGAGGGCGCCAAAGGCCTTGGTGGCATTTTCCGGAAAGCGAAAAACCGGAATCCCGTGCTCCTGCAAGTATTTCACGCCGGCCGAAACATCGATGATCCCCATAAAGCAGCACAGAATCGGCTTGGGGGATCGCCGGGCGATCCGAACGATGACTTCGGCCGTCCCCAGCACATTGGTCATGGACTGGGGTGTCAGTATTACCAGCGCGCCGTCAACCCCTTCATCCTTGATGACGGCCCCCAGGGCGTTTTCATAGCGATCCTGGGCGGCGTCACCGATCACATCCACGGGGTTATGTATATTGGCGGTAAACGGCAGGTGGCTGGCAAGGGACTCGATGGTCTCTTCCTTGAATTTGGCCAGTACCAGCCCGGACGACACCGTCATGTCCGTCGCGACAATTCCCGGACCGCCGGCATTGGTAACGATGGCGACCCGATTGCCGCCCGGTACTTTGCGCCGCAGTTTGCCCAGTTCATTTTCGTTGCGGTAGGCAAAGGCTGTTGCAAAATCAAAAAGCTCATCAATGGAATCGACCCGGATCATACCGGCCTGCTGAAAGATGGCGTCATACACGGCCTCGGTTCCGGCCAAGGCGCCGGTGTGGGAAGCCGCCGCTATGGCGCCCGCGCTGGTGCGCCCGGATTTGATCACCAGCACCGGCGTGGGGCGCCGGTCGCCGGAAGTTATCTCCTTTACGGCGGCTATGAATTCAGGGCCGCGGCGCAGTTCTTCCAGATAAATCATGATCACTTCGGTATCGACGTCTTCATGCAGATAGCGCAGGAGATCGAGTTCGTCCACATCAGCTTTGTTTCCGATGGAGATGAATTTTGAAAATCCGAACTCCCGGTCTGCCGCAAAATCCAGCACGGCCGTACACAAGGCCCCGCTCTGAGAAATAAATGAAATATTGCCGGCCGCCGGCATCCGTGCCGAAAAACTGGCATTCAGGCGCACCGCCGGCAGCGGATTGATCACCCCCAGGCAGTTGGGCCCGACCAGACGAATCCCCGCCTCCTGGCATAGAGCGACAATCCGGTCTTCGGTCTCGCGGCCTTCACCGCCAACTTCGCGAAAGCCGGCTGAAACAATCACCACCCCTTTTACCCCCTTTTCAATGGCCTCTGCAACCGCATTCAGCGCGGGCTTAGGCGGCAGAATGATAATCCCAAGATCGACGGCATCGGGAAT
>SPCN01000306.1 GCA_004525465.1 Chrysiogenales bacterium
CCGGCAGGATGGCGACTTGACGAAACCTTCCAGGGTAGGATGTTTTCTCACGTACAGGCCAAGGACCTCTTTTCTCGACCTAACCTTGACCTCCGCGACCCTTCCCAGGACGGTCACGGCGATGCCCCGGTCGAAGTCCGCGGCGGCATTTCTGCGGTCGTCAAAGAGCATGGAGACCTCGGGAAACCGGATCAGGTTGGCGTGCTTCCGGGTGTTCACCGCCGTGGCGAAGTAGATGTGCTTGAGGTCCTTGGATACCGCGAAGGCCACGAGACTCTGATAGGGCGATAGGGGATCCCGGGTGGCCAGAACGCCGAGCTTCTGGCCGGCGAGAAGCCGCCGTATGGCGGCCCTGGTGTCCAAGCGCACTCCCGCTTTCATCCCTTCATTTTCCATGAATCCCGCCTATTTGTAAATGGAATGCCGGGGCTTAATCGAACCGCATTATTTGATTAGACCGGCGGCTCGCTGCTGGCCGGGCTGACGGGCAGGCGATCATCAGGGCTGCATGTCCCTTCCTGCGAGCCGTGGGCCGTCCCGGACCTGCAAATAAAAATGGCCCCTTTTTGCCGCTCCAAGACGGTGTTTCGGGGTGCTGGACAATCCGGGGATGAAAGCTCCCCGGGAGCCGTCCGTGAGCACAATATTGAGCACACCCTCCAAAAGTGACATCGCAAACCGTTCATAATCAATCAAATGAGACGGTGGCCCGACTGCCTTCTCAACCGCGGGTCGGGAGTTCGCGTCTCTCCAGGCGCGCAAACCATTTTCGCCAAGAGATCTGTTATTTCGAGGACCATCTTGCGGTCTCAAAGTTGACGCAAGTTCGTACAGTTTTTTGCGGTTTTAAGCATCCGCTGAGCACAATTTCGGTACAGACGAGGGGGGCGACACGGCGGGAAACCAATCGATGCGCCCGGAACTGGAAGCTGAACTGGCCAAACGGCCGGACTCGGCCCCGGTCCATTATCAGCGCGTGGGGAAATAGGCCGTTCTTGCCCCGCCGCGCCCTCAATGGTCCTTTTCCTATTGATCGGCCAGGGTCAACGCGACGAGATAGGCCAATCGAATGATCTTGGTCATCAGCTCCAGATTGATTTTATCGAAGCTGTCGCTCGTCCGGTGGTAATCTTCGTGCGCGCCCCCCGACCAGTAGAGATAGGGGACGTGTGCTTCGGCGAACGGGAGGTAGTCGCTGACGATGCCCGAATTCTTAACCGCTGCCTCGGCCTGGGGCCAGAGATCGAGGCCGACGGCACGATCGGCCCGGCTCAGGATCTCCCCAAAACCCTGCCCGTCTGGAAAGGCGACGGCAGCAAAATTGTCGGCCGCAATTTTATTGTCATCGTCGACGGGAATTTTCAGTCTCTTCAACCGGGCCTTCAGACTCGCTTCATCGGGGGATCGGCCGATCATGTCGAGATTGAGATACGCGACCGTCCGGGCCTGCGGGAATTTGGGATGCTTGAGATAAGCGGCCGAGCCGAGCATACCCAGCTCCTCCGCCGTCCATAAGCAGAAGACGATCGACCGCTTCGGTCTTTTCGGCAATGCCGCGATGGCCCGGGCCATTTCCAGGACGCCGGCGACGCCGCTGCCGTTGTCGTCGGCGCCGTTGAAGATGTAGTCTCCGCGCCGGCCCAGATGGTCCAAATGGGCGCCGACGATCACCGCCTCATTCTCCATCTGGGGGTCGCTTCCTGGAATCAGGCCGACGACATTGTGGCAGCGCAATAGTCCCTCGCTTTCGGCGGTAGTTCGGATGGTCAGCGTGCCGCCGGGGATTTCGAACGAGGCCGGCTTCCAGCGGGATTCGATCTTGGCTTTCAGGCTTTCGATCGTCTGGCCGGACGAAGAGAGAATGACGTCGGCCATTTCGCGGGAGATGAAGATGGCGCCGCCTTGTCGCGTCGCGTCGGGCAGCGTGACGAGACGATTGGGCTCGGTGATGATCGGGCGCTCATCATCCTGCGCTACGGGCCCCATCTCGGCGTAAACGTCGCCTGCAGAAAGCGAACTCCTGGCCACCAGGACGGCCCGGGCTCCCTTCGCGGCCGCGGCATTCGCTTTTTTCAGGCCGTCGAACCAGATCGCGGCTCTCGGCTTTTCCCCATCCTCCCCTTTCGTGAAAGGCGATGCCGGGCTGCCTCGCCCGGGAACATCGTCGAGGATCATGACGATCTTGCCTTTCAGCTCGAGCCCGGCGAAGTCGTCATATGCTATCGACTTTTCGCTGAGGCCGTAGCCGGCGAAGACCACCGGCCCTGAGATGATCTCCGGGATGCGGTTCCGATAGTAATTTTCCAGATCAACGTGTTCGAGAAAGGTCCGGCCGCCCGCGTATTTCCCCCCGTTGATCGACCACGCAGCGGAGCATCCGAGGCCGACATACTCCTTCATCACGACTTCCTGCAGATAGCCGCACCCGCCGCCACGTCCCGGATCGCCTGCCGGCTCGAGACCCCACATGGCAAAGAGCGAGGCGGCATATTCGGCCGCCAGGCGATAGCCGCGGGAGCCAGTCTCCCGGCCTTCCAGCAGGTCCGAGGACAAGTAGGAAAGCAGCGCGCGGCTGTCACGGACGGTGATCGTAGAGAATCCTAACCGGTACGGCTCAGGAGCGGCCGTCGGATTTTCCCCTTTGACCAGGACATTTTTGCCGGCATTGTTCGTCGGCCTCGTTGTCTGGGAAACGCCCCCTTTAAGAACGGCCAAGAAGCTAATAAGGAACGCGGTACTCCAAGCGGCAGATCGGCGCATGGCGCAAAACCTCCATCCGTACTTTTAGCGTCGCTTCTCCGGCCGGGCTCAGTTTTCAGCCACCCCTCTCCGGAGGTTTTCCATCCTTATCGGCCCAGCTTCCTCCGCCAGGAGGAAGACAGCCGAAAGGCCAATAATAATACGTGTTCGCGCGCGGAAAAGTGACAGCCGGAAGACTGATTTATGATGGTCGCAAAAAGAGAAATGAAACGGCATCGGCATTTGCTAACGGGGTTGCCAAGTCACTTCTATGGAATAGGCCCAGAGGAAATAAGGTGGTGATTCATACTCTGAAGCCACGATGTCAATGTCAGTATAGCCTGTGGGACCAGGCTTGCGATTGTCAGCAGAATTCTGGCAAACAGGCCGGGCAAGCGTGAAATCGGTTCTACGCTTTGACGGTGATGCGGAAGCTGCACCTTTTGCCGCCGCGCAGGACCGTTTCCTCGATCTCGGCGGTGACCGGCTTGCCA
>SPCN01000373.1 GCA_004525465.1 Chrysiogenales bacterium
ACGGACCGGGAGGAACCGGGGCGCCGGACTGGGTGCACGCCGTCCCCCTGGCCGATGTCTATCGCGGACCTTATAAAGCCGGCGATGCGCAGGCTGGCTTCAAGTACGCCGGCCATGTTCAGGAGGCCATCGACCTGCTGCGGCGCCGCGGCCGGAGCCCGGCCGGGTTCATCGCTGAAAGTTGTCCCAGTGTGGGCGGCCAGATATTCTTTCCGCCGGGCTATCTGGAAAACGTGTACCGCCTGGTCCGTCAAGCCGGAGGGCTGTGCATTGCCGATGAAGTGCAGACAGGCTATGGCCGCATCGGCAGCCATTTTTACGCCTTCGAAAGCCAGAAGGTGGTGCCGGATATTGTTGTTCTCGGCAAGCCGATCGGCAATGGTCATCCCCTCAGCGCCGTGATCACCACGGCCGAGATCGCGGCCGCTTTTGACAACGGCATGGAGTTTTTCAGCACCTTCGGCGGCAATCCGGTTTCCTGCGCGGTGGGCGAGGCCGTACTGCGGATTGTGCAGAAAGAGCGTTTGCTGGAACACGCCTTGACAGTAGGCGAGCAATTGCTTAAAGGGCTGCAACCGCTTGCGAAACGTTATCCCCTTGTCGGTGACGTGCGCGGCAGCGGTCTTTTCCTGGGTGTCGAGCTGGTCAAGGATCGTCTGACCCTGGAACCGGCGGCCGAGGAAGCCGCTTTTATCGTCAACCGCATGCGCGAGTTAGGCATTCTCATCGGCACTGACGGGCCCTGGCACAATGTCTTGAAAATCAGGCCGCCCATGCCCTTCAATTTGCAGAACGCGGATTTTTTGACAGCCACTCTGGAACGGGTTTTAGAGGAAAATTTCTCCGATTGATCTGGATCTCAATAATTCGGCCCTACCTTCGCTGTGGCGGATGAAGGCCGGGGCTAGCGGCGCGGCACCCAGAAGAGCAGCAGCATGCCCGGAACGGCGATCAGGAAACTGATGGCGAACATGCCGCCGTAGCCGAGCCAGGAGGCGATAAAGCCGCTGCTGATCCCGGCCACGATCCCGCCCAGGCTCATCAGTCCCGAGCCTATGGCGAAATGGGCGGCCTTGAACTCCATTTTGCAGATGCGCATCAGGTAGGTGATCAGCACCGCTGTGCCCAGGCCGCTGGCGAACTGGTCGAAACCGTGCACGGCCGCCACCAGCAGCAGGTTGCCCGCGCCCACGGAGGTCAGGTGCACGGCGCCGGTGTTGACCGCAAGGTAGCGGGCCAGCCCGCCGGCCAGCAGCATGTAGGCGACGTTGGTCAGGTTCTGGGCCAGCAGGAAGGGCCAGATCATTTTTCTTAAAGTAAAACGGGAGATCATCCAGCCGCCCAGCAGGGCGCCGGCGATGGAAGCGGGCAGGCCGATGCCGCCCGAGATCCAGCCGTAGTGGTGCTTGACGCCCAGGTCGACCAGGAATGGCGAAACCATGGAGCTGACCATGAATTCACCGCTGCGCACCAGCACGATGAAAGCCAGGATCAAACCGATCTTCTCCTGGTCCATGAACGTCAAAAACGCCTTGCCGTAAAAAGAATCGGGGTCGCGGGTCATGACCGCGGCCAGTTTTTTGCGGAACACGGCCATGAGCACCAGGGCCAGCAGCAGCCCCAGGCCGACGCTGCGCGGAAAATTCAGTTCTTTCAGCAGCGGTGCCGTCTGTTGCCAGCTCTGGTAGCGGGCCGAGTTGAAAAACAATACCAGCGCCGTCACCGCGGCGGCAAATGCCAGGACATAGGAAAACAGCCGCGGTTTGCATATCAGCCGCAGCATCTGCCCGAAAGGGCGCCGCTGCGTTTCGCATTCAGGCAGGAAAAAATAGTGGTAGGCGGTCAACAGTCCCAGCAGCAGACCGGCGCTCAGGAATGCCGCCAACCAGCCGATCGCGGTGCCGATGGTCACAATTACGCCACTGCCGGTGAGCATGGCCACGCGATAGGCCATCACCCGGTAGCCCAGGAACCTGGCCTGCTCCTGCTTGTCCAGGGCGGCCAGGTAGTAGCCGTCGATGGCGATATCGTGGGTGGCGGCCACGAAAGCCCCGATGAAAAGCACGATGGCGATCAGGCGTACGCCGCCGGGCAGGGGGACCAGGAAGGCCGTGGCCCCGATCATGACCGCCAGGGCGGCCTGCATGGCCAGCAGCCAGCGGCGCTTGCTGGCGAATTCGTCGACCAGCGGCCCCCAGAAGAATTTCAGAATCCAGGGCAGTCCGAAAAAGGTGGTCAACCCCACGCCTTCCAGGCTGACGCCCATGTCGCGGAAGAATAGCGTGGAAACGGAGCGGATGATGGAATATGGGAAGCCTTCGGCGAAATAGGTGCTGAAGCACCAGATGTGCGGCTTTTTCAATATTTCTGGCAGTTGCTTGTCTGGCATGGTGAATTGTATATTATTATAGCGGCGAGCGATTTGCAAACCGTCAGGTCGGGCCTCATTTCATTTTTTTAAATACCCAGGTGGGGCGCTTCCGATCATCCTCCCCCGCTGGGGACGCTTCGCAGCCTGAAGCGGCGTACGCAGCCCATTTTAGAGAAAAATGGGCGAAGTCGCTTCCCGGCCGGAATGCGGACGGGATTTAGCTAAAGGGGATGTCGGAAAAAGCCCC
>SPCN01000045.1 GCA_004525465.1 Chrysiogenales bacterium
GACATCAAGGAAATGTCCAGGATCGTCCTGGAAAAAGAAGGCAAAACCGCCCTGCAATACGGTCCCACCGAAGGCGACAACCGCCTGCGCGAGGAACTGGCCAAAATGATGAACAAGGACGGGGTGAACATCAGCAGCGACCATATCCTGATCGTCACTTCATCCCAGCAGGGGCTGGACCTGGTGGGGAAAATATTCGTGGATCCGGGCGATGTGATCATGGTTAGTCGGCCTACCTATGTCGGTGCCATCCAGGCTTTCCACTCCTACGGGGCAAAAATGCTGGGCATTGAATTGGACCAGGAAGGCACCCAGACGATCCTGCTGGAAGCAGAGATAGTCAAGCTTGCCGCCAAGGGCAGCAAGCCGAAATTCATATACGAAATTCCCGATTTTCAGAACCCGTCGGGAATAACCATGAGTCTGAAAAGAAGAAAGGAACTCATCCGCATAGCCGAAAAATACGACCTGATCATCGTCGAAGATTCGCCCTACCGTCAGCTGCGCTTCGAAGGCAAACCTGAACCGTCGCTGATCGGCATGAACTCCGAACGGATCCTTTCCCTGTATACCTTCAGCAAGATCCTGCTGCCCGGGTTCCGGTTGGGCTGGATGGCCGGTCCCAGCGAATTGATCCAAAAAGCGGTGACAGCCAAGCAGTCGGTCGACCTGTGCTCCTCCCCGTTCAATCAATCTATCCTATATGAATACCTGAGCCGCGGCCTTCTGGAAAAACAGATCCTAATTATCAGCAAAGCCTATAAGGAAAAAAGGGATTTCATGCTGGACAGAATGGCCCAGTACATGCCCAAACTTCCAGGACTTAAATGGACCCAACCCCAGGGCGGCTTGTTCCTATGGGTCACCCTGCCGGAAAGCATGGATGCCGGCGAAATGTTCATGGCCGCTGTTGAAAAGCAGGTGGCCTACGTCGTGGGCTCAGCTTTTTATCCCGACAGCGGCGGCAGCAATTGCTTCCGCATGAATTTCTCCTATTCGAGCATGGCCGAGATCGAGGAAGGGGTGAAACGCCTGGCCCAGGTCATCGACACTTGGAAAGGCCGCCGGGAAACTTCGATTATTACGCCGTGAAGAAGCAGTTAAAGCGTTGAATGGTTGAAGGGTTGAAGTGTTAAGAATAAGAAGCGAAATCTAAGGACAAGGCACTACTCGGAAATATTGAGGGGTATCCAAAGGACGGGAGAGCCGCCTTTTTCGAACCAATCAGCGCCTTCACTGACCATGTCAAATTTCAGCCAGTAATCACCACTGCTGCTGACAACAGGCAACTCCAGTTTCACTATAGCTTTATCTCCCCCGGCCAGGGGACGGGGCAGGAAAGCCCTGGCGAAATTCAATTCCAGCAATTTTTTTTCTGCATCGTGAAGCTGCGCGCCCAGCCTGACCCAGCGCCGTCCTGAAAAGGCCTGGGTGATCCAGGTAGCGCCGCCGCGGTTTTTCACAGCAACATCCAGGACAATTTTCTGAGTGCTAGACCCAGTGAGACGTTTTTTCCCTACTTTGATCCTGGCGATATACCGGGTACTTTTCAACGCCGAACCGATCTGGCTTGAATCCCATATCTGGTAAAAGATCCTTTTCCAGGCCGGGCTGCCGATCCGATATTTTTCTGAAGCCGCACCGACTGGATGATCGGTGATCTCCCAGGTCAGACGGTCGACGCCGATTTTATTTGCCAAAAGCTTGGTCTTGGCCATCTGCCAGAAGGAGTCATTCCACTTGAACAAGATATAGCGCCAGTTGATGAACGGCACTTCCCGCCCCAGACGCCTTTTCTCTTTTACCAGCGCCGCCATATTTTTCAGCAGTTTGGCGAAATCGCCGCCCTGGCGATAACGGCCATAGACGCGTTGGTCGGCACCATCAACGGAAAACGTGACCTCGTCGATGCCCGATTCGGCCAAGCGCGTTATTTTTTTTTCATCAAGCAGCAGGCCGTTGGTGCTGGTGTATAAATAAATATGTGGATATTTTTTTTTTATGTGCTCTATCATGTCCAGGGCCTGGGGGTGAACGAATGGTTCTCCATAATTGAAGAAATCTAGGCGGATCAGCCCCGGGCCGATCTCCTCAAGCAGGAGCCGGAATTCTTCCCCGGGAAAAAACTTCCTTTCCCTGGTGGCTACCAGACCGGCTCCCGGGGCACAAACAGCCTGGAAACAGTTCAAATTGCAGACAATCGTGGGTTCGAAGAAGATCCGGGGGAGAATTTCCAAATCGACAGGTTGCTGAGGGATCGGCGCCCCGTCTTTAAGGTTTTTTTTTAATCCGCAATCAAGACAAAATCCGGAAAAACCGGCATTCAACTCTTGTCTGATCTGCCGCACTTTGGCACTGCGCCAGATATCAATCAGCTTGTTTTCTCGCAAATGCCCCAGCGGCCTTTCACCCTTGGGATCGGCGCAGCCACAGACCACCTTGCCATCACAAAGCACCACCAGGATATTGAATATCCAATCGCAGGTGAATCGTGCCACTTAACCGATTTTGTTCTTGATTTCGGACATGATCAGTTTGGAAATGGCCTTCAGCGTATCCACCACTCCGTCGCCCTTGTAGGCGACGGCTTCAAGCACCGGCTCTTCTTTTCTTCTCAGCACACCGATCAGCTCGTTGGCCGGGGAAATATTGGGCAGATCACGTTTGTTCAGCTGCAGGACATAGGGAATGGTAGCAAAATCTATCTTGTAATCACGCAAGTTTTCCAGCATGTCCTGGATGCTTTCGATATTGGCCTCATAGCGCTCGGTCTGCGAGTCGGCCACAAACACCAAGCCGTCCACGCCTTTCAGAATGAGCTTGCGTGAGGCGCTGTAATAGATCTGTCCGGGAACCGTGTAAAGGTGGAAGCGCACCTTGTAGTCCTTGATGGTCCCCAGGTCCAGGGGGAAAAAATCAAAGAACAACGTTCGTTCGGTTTCGGTGGCCAAGCTCACCAGTTTGCCCTTGTTGTCTTTCTTTATTTTTTCATAAATATACTTGATGTTGGTTGTTTTGCCACTCAGGCCGGGACCGTAATATACGATTTTAAAATTGATCTCTCTGGTGGAATAATTTAGGAATGACAAATTTAATCTCCAAAAATGCGATCGATGTCTTCATCGGAAACCCCTTCAAAGGGAGAAACGCCGGGGATCTTTTCGGAGGCTTTCAGCTTTTTGTTAATGGTTTGGAAGACCTTGACCAGCTCATCCATGGCGCTGCGCACCCGGAAACGGACCAACCCCAGGTTTGAAGTGTTGTCAAAAATAACCACCAGCATGGTGCGGTCATTTACCAGTGAAATGTGCAGGCTTTCCTTAGCGGATTCGTTCAGAACGGCGGTAAAATTTTCGATTTTCAACATCTGGGCGATGCTGTTAATGGCGGCGACGCTGCCGGCGATTAATGAAGAAATGGAATTCAAGTTGATGTCATCCATTTCTCCGGATGAGGCAATGCAATGGCCTTCCGAATCAGTGATGAATACGGCTTTGCCGCTGGTGTTGCTTTTTAATTTTCGAAGAATTTCCTTTATCAGCACATATTCTTCATTGTAAATAATAAAATTTTCTTGCATTTTTTATTCTTATTTCAACTCCTGGGCAAATGGGTATGCCATTTTTTACTCATACACATGAATTATAGCATTGCGGAAAATAAAACGCCATCAACATTTTTCATTAAGACCTCCTACTTTACTTCCAGGCGGCCTTCAATGGCCTTGGCGATCGTCACTTCGTCGGCATAATCCAGATCGGCGCCCACCGGCAGTCCCTGCGCGATCCGCGAAATGGTAATTTTATACTGGCGGAGAATTTCTGTCAAATAATGAGCGGTGGCGCTGCCTTCAGTGGTCGGACTGGTGGCCAAAATCACCTCGCGGAAACTTCCGTTTTTGATCCGTTCGACAAGGCCGGAAATCCGCAATTCATCGGGGCCGATGCCGCGGATCGGCGACAGGTTGCCCATCAGGACATGATAATGACCATGGAACAAGCCGGTTTTTTCTATGGAATGAATATTGAACGGTTCCTCGACCACGCAGATCTTTTCGCTATCGCGCTCAGAGCTGGAACATATTTCACAAGGTTCGATGGCGGTGATGTTGTTACAGATCGAACAATAAAATATTTTTTCACGAGCCTGGACAATGGCTTCGGCCAGGGCCAGGGCCTTCTTTTTATCGGTCCGCAACAGGTAAAAAGCGATCCTTTGCGCCGACTTGCGGCCGATGCCAGGGATTTTTTTCAATTCCTCGATCATACGGGCCAGAGGCGGGGTGTAATCAATCATGACCGGAAGGGATTTGGCCGGGCCACAGTGACACCAACACTACAGGGCGCCGAAAGGAAAACCGCCGGGCATGCCGCCAGCCATCCCGCCCAAACCGCTTTTTAATTTCTCTTCGACTTTGGTCTGTGCATCGTTGACCGCTGCCAGAATTAGGTCTTGCAGCATTTCGATATCCGCCGGGTCCACTACTTCGGAAGCAATGCGCAGGGCTTTCAGTCGCTTATGCCCATCCATGTTGACCGCGACCATGCCGCCGCCGGCATTGCCTTCCACGTTGATGGCGTCCATTTCCTCTTCCATGCGCTTGGCCATATTCTTGGCCATGCCCATCATTTGATTCATATCCGGCATTTTAGGCATCCTTGCCTCCCTTGACGCTTTCCACGGCAATCACGTTGCCTTTGATCTTATCTTTCAAGCTTTTGATCTTTTTATCGCTCTTCAGGTCCTGGACGATCCGGTTTTCGCTCGCATCGGATTTTTGCGGCTGAAGAACAATCTCCAAGCCGATCTCCTTGCCAGCCAGGACTTTAACCAACTCATGCAGGTAGGGCTTGTTCTCTTTCAACAATTTTCCGGCATTTTCAAAATTGGCGCCCACTTCAATGACCAGCGCGTTGTCGCGCACGACCAGGGATGATGAGCTCAGCACCGAAGCCAAGCGCGGTTTTTCTTTTTCAATTTGCGTTTTCAATTCCACTATCCAATCGGCATCCCCGACCTTGGACGGCGGATTCTCAAGCGGCCTGGCCTGGGACGGTGCGGTCGCCGTCGTCACGGTTGTCGGTTTCAGGTCCTTGATTTTCATCAAGTATTCTTCGATGCTGACCAGAGCCGAAAAATAGCTCAGTTTCAAAAACATGTATTCCAGGATGATGGAAGGGTGTTCGGTATTGCGGATGGTTTGCTCCAATTCTTTCACCGCATTGAAAAATCTGAGCAGCTCCACTTCGTTGACTCCCTTGACGATCTCCTTGATCTCGGTGATGTTTTCCGGATTAAGGTTGTGCAGTCGCTCGGCGTCGGGAATGGACTTGATAACGATCACGTCGCGGATAAAACGCAGGTATTCGGTATAAAAAAAGCGCAGGTCGGTGCCGCGTTCGATCAGCTGGTTGATCTGCTCGATAATGCCTTTGCGGTTCTGGCTGAAAACGTGCCGGGTCAGAATGATGAATGTTTCCTCGGCGATGATCCCCAATATCGCCACTACATCGTCATCCTTGACGTCACCGCTGGAAATGGCGATGGCCTGGTCAAGGATTTTTTTGGCGTCGCGCAAGCTGCCTTCGGCCGATTTGGCGATCAGGTACAGGGAATATTCCGATATCTTGATCGCTTCCTTTTGGCAGATATCTTTCAGAACCTGCTTGATGACCTCGAAGGGAATACGCTTGAACTCAAAATGCTGGCAGCGGGAAACAATTGTGGCCGGGATCTTGTGGAAATCAGTCGTGGCCATGATGAATATGGTATGCTCGGGAGGCTCCTCAATGGTTTTGAGCAAAGCATTCCATGCCGCGTTGGATAACATGTGCACTTCATCAATGACCACAATGCGAAAACGATTTTTTAAAGGCTTGTATTTTACAGTATCGCGTAAGCTGCGCACCTCGTTGACCCCGTTGTTGGAAGCCCCGTCGATCTCCAGGTAGTCAGCGGAATTGTCTTCGGTGATCTCAATGCAGGTCTGGCACTGGTTGCAGGGTTCGATGGCCGGTCCTTTCTCGCAGTTCAAGGCTTTGGCCAGGATGCGGGCCGACGAAGTTTTACCAACTCCCTTCATGCCGGAAAAAATCAGGGCCGGATATACCTTGTTCATGGCAATGGCATTTTGCAGGGTTTTGCTGATGCTGGCCTGACCGATCAGTTCGGCGAATTTCTGCGGCCGGTATTTTCTGGCTAAGGCAAGATACATATTATTTTCTCATTTTAAAAAGGCTCAGGAAATCCCGGACACCTGCGAAATTCTACTTATTGCTGCTACCTTTCGGTCCTGACAAGGTTCATAGGTTCGCACCGCCGGGCTCCTGAGCCTTGTTCTCTTTTTGGCCAGGACCTTTTGCGGCCCTGGAGGAACAGGCATCTTCGGAGAGGGTGGGATTCGAACCCACGGTACCGTTTCCAGTACACACGCTTTCCAAGCGTGCTCCTTAAACCGCTCGGACACCTCTCCAAACAAAATGTTATTTTATAATTAATTGAGCTGGAATGCAAGAGCTTAGACGAACTATCGTGAATGGGCGGGGCCGCAGCGTGGACTTTATGCTTTATCCCGCGGCAAGCTGATCCAGTTTTTCTAAAAAGATTCCCAGTTTGTATTTGGCTTTTGCAGCCAGGGTCGGCAAAAAATTCATAAAATTCAGCAATTCCGTATCTTTCTGGCCGCATTCATTCCTGTCCCCACCCTTATCCCGGTACAGGTCCCAGAGCCAAATGACGGTCAGCCACTCACAAAGTTCGTTAAATGCCTCCCGGTTAAAAAACAGATCGTCCTGCTGACGATTGATCTGCAGCAATTCCTGTATTTCGCTGTCATTAAAAATAATTTGCAGACAGGCACCGATGGCCGCAGTCACGGACTTTCCCGACCCGTCCCCAACGGCTTCCCGGTCAGGCATCGGTTTTTCGAAAACACTGGCGATCCTGATCCTTGTTAGCGCCGCTTCGCTCTCCGCTTCTGCAAATCCCCACCCACGCAAAATATCAGCCGCGACAGCGTCGAGGTTCCGATCAGTAAAGCGGGCCTTCCAGTCCGGCGCTTGTCCGGTCCCGATGGAAATTAGGCCTCGCAGGTAGATCCAAAGAACGAACAGCTTGCTTGTCCGTGGCTTTTTCATGAATACGTTCCGCAAATACCCTCCGGAAATCGTGGCGGGCGCCAGGGGAATTTTCTCTTCTTCTCCTCCGGGTCGAAAAACAGTCCGCAGCATCAGCAGGTCCTCGATGACCGTCTCCGTTGTCTTGCGCCCCCCTTCTCTCTCGTCGGCCTGGAACGCTGACTGCAGCATCAGCACAGCGATTTTATTTTCTAGTTCCTGCCAAAGTTCGCCTTCATTTTTGCTGCCCGGCCGCCCTTGAAAAACTTGCAATTGCCTGGATAAAAGTTCTGGCTGGCACAACTCCCTCAGGGCGCGATGCAGGGGCAGCAGGGCCATTTCCCGGCCGGCCTTTTCCAAGCTGGCAACGCCGCGTCCCTGCAGATAGGCCGCAAGCCGGGCCAGATGCCCGACGGAGTCTTCGGCCATTTCCTTGAAATCAATAAAGACGTGCGTCTGGTATGCGTTAAGCTCGATCGCCAGTCCCTGGGCAAACAGATCGCTGTTGCTGCGTATATACTCCAGCCCAGAGACCAGATCGTGAAATGCCACGAACCAGCCGGGCTGGTCGCTCAGTCCCAGTCCCAGGCCGAGATTTTTACGCCACAGCGACCGGGGGCCACCGGGACGGTCTTCGCCGGCAAAGGCAGCTGACATGTTTACCCAGCCCGAGGTACTGGCAAAGCTGTTGTGAACCACCACCAGGCAGCGTTCGCTTCCATGGCGGTTGGAGAAAGCGATCACGTTCTCGTCCACCAGCCCGCTATTCTGGTAAAAATCATATAACATAAAATCACTCAGCCCGGAAAAAAGCGCCCGGTTGCGCAGCAGCGGAAAGATCTGCCGCTCGTGGCGGCGGATCAAATCATCGTCGGCGCGTTCATCCAGGTAAGCCCGGCGGTATTCCATGCCGTATTTTTCCGCGAATCCCTCGATCTGGCCGTGGCCGAACATCGGCAAACCCGGAAGGGCGGCCATCAGGGTGCAGGCGCAGAAATATTTGTCATCCTTGCCGAATTGGGCCAACGCGGTCTCTTCATCCGGATTGTTCATGAAATTGACGAAACGCTTCAGAATTTCGGGATTGAATTCCAATACATCTTTCAGCGAGGTGCGGAATTTGGCGTTCTCCTCATCTTTCAGGAAATTCATGAAGGAGCTGTTGTATACGCGGTGCATGCCCAGCGAGCGCACAAAATAGGATTCCATCAGCCAGAAAGCTTCGGCCAGCAGCAGAGTGTCGGGAATTTCCGCGGCCACGCGGTCAACCACCTCCCTCCAGAATTCTGCGGGCAGCGCCTGATCAAAATGCTCTTGGGTCATCCCCTGCCCGGCCCGCGAAGGGATATCGCCACCGCTGCCCGGCCTGGGGAACCAGAGCCGCTGGTAATGCCTGCGCGTCAGGGTCATGGCGGCGTCAAAACGAATGATGGGGAAATTCCGGGCCACGGCCAGAATGGTCTGCATGACCGCCTCGCGGACATCGGGCCGCAGGTAATTCAGCTGGGCCGTATCGTTCCAGGGCATGCGCGTGCCGTCGTTGCCGTGATAAATATAACGCACCGCTCCGCTGCGGCGGTCCACCCACTTGAAAACCACCGCGGCGTCGCTGCGGTCATAGTAATGGTCTTCCAGGTAAATCGCCGTGCGCGGATCGCTGGAAATGTCCTCGCCGTTGAAACTGTATGCGGGAAAAGGGCTGTGATCCAGGGAAACGAACCATTCGGGATGTTCGCTTACCCATGGGGAATCAATGCCCATGTGGTTGGGAACCATGTCGGAAGCCAGCCTGATACCCCGGGCCCCGGCTCGCTGTTTTAAATTCTGCAAGGCCGCTTCTCCGCCCAGATCGGCGGCAATTTCATAGCGATACAGAGAATAGGCCGAGGCCATGGCTTCAGGATTGCCGCATTTCTGCTTGATGCGGCGCGAGGCCGGGCTGCGCTCCCAGATACCGATCAACCAAAGTCCGCTGATACCCCAGCTGGCAAGCATGTCCAATTCCTCGTCCGGTATCTGCTCCAGAGTGTTGAGCGGTCGGCCGTACTTTTTGCTGAGCTGATCCAGCCACACATATACGGTTTTGGCCATCAGCACCAGGCGGGGCATCCATTCCCGGTCAACCGAAAACCTCTCAACCTCTTCGCCGTCAACGCTTCCCATCCCGGCAGTCAGGCTTGAGAAACCCTCAGCCTGACCCGGACCGGGGAAATGCTTTTTTTCATCTTCTTTGATCAGGTCCAGGCTGGAAAGCAGGCGGTCAGAATACTTGCCCAGCAGCAGGCCCCATTTTTCGCTTATATAGCGAAGCTGCCCCGACAACGATTCGGGATAAGCCAGGGCGGGACTTCTGAGCATGTCGACCAGGTTCTGCCCATCCGGACCGAATGGGGGCATATTGGAAAAGAAATCCTTGGCCGCGGCCATGAGCCGCTGATAATCCGATTCCTCGGCCAGAGCGCTGTCGTCGAACAACTCACGGAAAGGAGAAAAGGCCGGGTTCAAGTTCTCCAGCCAAAGCATGAACATCTCTTCCAGCACCGCTTCGCGGTTAAAAATCCCCTTGCTCGTCCCCAGCAAGTATTCCTCAACACCGACCTGCTCTTGATAGACCACCTGCGGTGGAAATTCAGTGCAGAAGCGTATCAAAGTTTTGCGCACAATGCTGCCGCCCAGATCTTTTTCCAGATCGGCCATGAACATTTTGAACACCTGCGGCCGGGCCTGCGCCTCGTATAGTGAAACCACGTAATGCAGTATCTCGTCGATCAGGCCCATGGCATTTATTGACCCGGCCCGGATCGCCTTTTCAGGGAAACGCACCAGGTCGCGTTTTTCATTCATTTTCTGGGCAAAGATGCGTACGGCCTGATAATCGGCCAGGATCACGTTGCTGGAAAGGGAAAAAAGAGCCTGGTTGAATTGAAAGCGGCTGCGACAGGCCCGGGAAACGTGAAATTCTCTTTCAGGTCCGGGCCGTTCTGGCCAAAGCAGATCCCGCAATTTGGTCAGCCTTATGCAGAAACTCATTGAACTTGAACTCGGCGTCATTTTCATTGCCAGCAAATACCGGCCGGCTTGACCTCCTTATTCCACGGGACACAACCATGCCAGGCTTTCACGATAGCACAAACCGGAAAAAAAAGGAATGGAGAGAGCGGGCCTCAGGTTGAAGCCGGACCAGGCTTCCAGAGAGCGAACAGCAGCAGCGCCAGAAAGGCCATGGCCGCGCCGAAATAAAATGGGGCCGCCGGCCCGAAGCCGGCCCATTGCCCCATCCCGCTCCAGAGGATGCCGGCCAGGAGCGAAGCAGGCAGATCGGTGAGCCCAAGTACGGCATTATAGGTCCCGAAGGCCAATCCGCGGGATTCAGGCGGGACCAGGTCGGCCACCAGGGCCTTGGCCGTACCATAGCTCAAACCGTAATAGGCGCCGTAGATAACATACAAAATGATGATATGCGCAGCGGAGCGGGCCTGGGCCAGACCAAGGTAAGTCATGGCATACAAGGCCCACCCGGCCATGATGACTCGGCGCCTGCCGATGCGGTCCGACAGCTTTCCAGCCGGCAGCGAAATCACGCTATAGACAAAATTGAAGGCGATCAACATGGCCAAGATTCCGGCAATTGACAAACCGCGTTCCTGGGCGCGCAAAATAATAAAGGCGTCGGAAGAGTTGCCCAGTTCAAAAACTCCGATGATGATGACAAAATAACGGAACCTTTTCCCCAAAGGCTTGAAAGCGAACCTGGGAAGCCGGCTAGCGCCGCTGATCAGGGTTTCCTTGGCTGCCAGGGTCAGGATAACTACAGCCGCTGCCGCCGGCAAAAGGCTGGCCAGTACCAGGATGCGGAAAGTGCCGGCCAGCATTTCGCCGCCGCCTTTTTGCAGGTACCAGACAATTGCCAGGCCGATGAGCAGTCCGAAGAAAGCACCTGCGGTATCGGCGGCGCGGTGAAAGCCGAAAGCGAAACCGCGCTGGGAATCTGGAGTCGAATCGGCCACCAGGGCATCGCGCGGAGCAGTTCGCACCCCTTTGCCGATGCGGTCTCCCCAGCGGGCCGCGGCCACTACGCCCCAGGAATTGGCGAAATAAAAAAGCGGCTTGCTCAAGGTCGAGATTCCGTAACCCAGGACCGCAAGCAGCTTTCTTTTTTTCAATTTGTCGGACAGCCAGCCTGAATAAAGTTTTACAAAACTGGAAGTGGATTCGGCCACGCCTTCGATCAGCCCGATCACGCTGGTTTTGACTCCCAGAACATTCTTCAGGAAAAGCGGCAGGGTGTTGATGATCATTTCACTGGAAACATCGGTCAGGAAACTGGTGATACTGACAACCCAGACATTCCGGGGCAGTTTTTTTGATTTTTTTTCTTTTTCTATGTGCGACTCCTTTTTATCATCAGAAATAAGAATTATATAAAAAAGATTTATTTAAATACACAATTTTTTAATATTATTCGTGCGCATTTTTTTAAGGATCAGGTTTAAATCCAATCATCTAAATCTAAGGAAAGATTTGAATCTTTTGGCTGTGATATACGGGATGGTTTTAAATCTTCTGGCTGTTAAGTACGGGAGGGGGTTAAACCCTCCCCTACTTCCTCACAATCAATTTACTCCAGGGACCGATTCTGATACAATGACTGCGATCATGAAACATGGACCTTTTTTCCTGCTTTGC
>SPCN01000007.1 GCA_004525465.1 Chrysiogenales bacterium
CCCAGCGAGGGGCCGATGGTCCTTTCCTCAATGTACTTCAATGGGGCCGGCAGGGCGCCGGAGCGCAATACCAGAACGATATCATCTATTTCATCTATGGTAAAACGACCCTTGATGATGCCGTCACCGGAGATAACATCCTGGATTGAAGCCACGCTTTCGATGCGGTCGTCCAGGACAATGGACAACTGCTTGCCGATGTTGGCGGCTGTGAACCTTTCGAACAGGGCCGCTCCCTGGGAATTGAAAGAGAAACCAACGGCCGGGGCACCGTATTCGTCCTGGGCCCGGCGGGCGCTCTTCAGGTCCTTGCCCGGGACAACCGTGGCCGCTTTCAGCACATAGAAGCCCTTGTCCAGTCGCCGCGGATTGGTTTTTACGATCTCCAGGTCATCGGGAAGCTGGCCGTTGTAATCCTTCAGGGCCGCTTCCTCGGTCAGGAAAGGCCCGGATATCACCTGGCGGAACTCCAGCATGGCCGTACTTTTGATCAGAGTTTTGACCCGTTCCGGGTTGTCGATGCCGGGGAGATCGATCAACAATTTGTCCCCGGCCATACCCTCCTTCTGGATGGTGGGTTCGGCCACCCCGAATTCATCGACGCGGTTGCGGATGGTTTCCAGGGCCTGGTCCACGGACTGGTCACGCAATTGCTGCTCGATATTGGGACGCAGGGACAGGGAGATCAGGCTGCCGCCTACCGTGTAGGTCCAATCGCGGAAATCGTCATCCAGGATGTCCTTGATCTTGCGTTCATCATCGTACAGCGAACCGGTGATCTCTATTTTATTGAAGCCCTTGCGGACGATCCTTTCATACTTGATGCTGCCGTCTTTTAACAGGCCTTTCAATTGGGTGACGCTCATGTCGGTCTGGATAGCCAGGGCCTCGTCGGTCACGACTTCCATGATCAGGTGCATCCCGCCCCTGAGGTCGAGCCCCAAATTGATTTTTTTATCCAACGGCCATAACAGCCAGATCGACAGGGCGATCACGGCAATGATCAATCCCACTTTCCAGGTCATAGACTTGTCCATCATGTTCCTCCTTATTATCCTAATTGCCGCATCTGCAAAAATATTTCACAGGATTTGAGAACGAATGCAGCCGCTTGTCGGGAATTACTTGCTTTTTTCGCCCCCCACTTCCAAAACCGAGGAAATGGAGGATTTGGTGATCTGCACTTTGGTATTGCCGTCTACCTGAATTTCAAAACGGTCATCCATGACCCGCGTAACCGTACCGTAAATTCCGCCGGCAGTAATGATACGTTCGCCGCCTTTCAGGGAAGTGATCATATTTTGATGCTGCTTCTGTTTCTTACGGGCCGGCATGATGATCAGCAGGTAAAAAATGACAAAAATGATGACAAATGGAATTAGTTGCACCAGCATATTGCTCTGGGTTGCGCCATTCATGTTAATCTCCTTTGTAAAGAGCTAAAAAATCCTCTTTAAATTCTATGAATTTGTGCGATTTTATAGCATACCTTATTTTTGCCATAAAATCAAGGTAGAAATGGATATTGTGAATGGTGTTCAGTATGGAGGCCAGGATCTCACGGGAAATGAACAGGTGCCGTAAATAAGCTCGGGAAAAATTCCGGCAGGTGTAGCAATCGCAGCCTGCATCCAGGGGCTGCTGGTCGCATTTGTATCTTTGGTTCTTGATCTTGACTATGCCTCGCGAGGTGAACAGGGTGCCGTTGCGGGCGTTGCGTGAAGGCAGGACGCAATCGAACATGTCTATGCCGTTTTCCACGGCGAAGAGAATATCCTCCGGGGTGCCCGAGCCCATCAGGTAGCGGGGCTTTGCGGCCGGCAGCTGCGGTGCCAGCGGCGTCAGGATCCTTTGGAAATCGTCCAGGCTTTCTCCCACGCTCAGGCCACCGATGGCATAACCTTCGAAATCCAAGGCAGCCAATTCATAAAGCGACCGCTCGCGCAGATCGCTGTGCAGACCGCCCTGGATGATCCCGAACTGGAAATTGCCCCGTTTGGTTTTCAGGAAACGCTCGCGGGCCCGGGCTGCCCAGAGGCCGGTCAGTTTGAGCGCTTTTTCATCCTGGGCGCGGCTGGCCGGATGGGTCGCGAAATGATCCAGAACCATTTGGATGTCGGAATCCAGGATATTTTGGATATCCACCACATCTTCGGGAGTGAGCGTGAACAGGGTGCCGTCCAGGTGCGACTTGAAGCGCACACCGTTTTCGCTAACCCGGGCGTTAGCCTGCAGGGAAAAGATCTGGAAGCCGCCGCTGTCGGTCAGGATGGGTTTGTTCCAGGCCATGAAGCGATGCAGGGAAGCGAATTGCTTTATCACATCCGTCCCGGGACGCAGGAACAGATGGTAGGTGTTGGCCAGGATGATCTGGGCGCCCGCATCGTCGAGCTGACTCGGCGTCAGGGCCTTGACCGATCCGGCCGTGCCCACCGGCATGAAGGCCGGCGTGTCGAAAGCTCCATTCTTGGTGGTGACCCGCCCGGTCCGGGCCGAACAACGGCTGTCACGGGCGATGGCTTCGAAAAACAAACCGGATCGAGACAAGAGAAGTGCTCAGCGCTTTTTCTTTGGCTTTTGCGCCTGCTGCAGCATTTTCTCAAGCTCCGGCAGGAAGGCCTGGTAGTTTTTCAGCTGCTGCGACTGGGGAAAGAGTTCGATCAGCTGTTTGTAGGTTTGCACGGCCTCGTCGTACTCCTTCAGGTAGACATAACAGTTGCCCAGCATGACATAGACATCTTCGTTGGGCAGCTTGTTCTCCACGGCCATTTTCAGGTAAGGGAGGATCTCGTTAGCCGCTTCGGTCATCTTGGAGACGTCACCCTTGGCCAGCCTGGCCTCAAGGATGCGGAAAAGATTGGCGCCGAGGAAATAGTTGGCGTGGATGAAAAATTCAGGCCTGGCCGATCCTTCGGGGAACATGGCGATATATTTATGAAAATACTCGTTGGAAACGGCGTATTGGCCCTGGATATATCCCATCATCCCGAGAAAATAGGTGGAGTTGGCGTACAGCTCCGGGTATTCTTTGTCCAGTCCTTCGCTGGCTTGGCATTTGCCGAAATATTCACTGGCCTTCGTATACTGCTTGAGGTTGAACAAGTTGAAGCCGAGCAGATAGTGGGCCGAGGCCAGCAGCCCATGGTTCTCTGCCTCCGGACGAGGCAAGCCGTCCAGCTTCAGCAGGAAGCTATTGGCCTTTTCATAATCCTTATTGCCGCTGGCGTTCTTGCCGGCTTCGAAAAGCGCCTGACGCAAAGCCAAGAGGGGTTTTTGGTAATCAGGCTGCAGCCGCAATGCTTCCTCGAAGCTGACGATAGCCTCGTCGATCTGCCCCTTTTCATGGAACAGGACCCCGAGGTTGTGCCGCACCATGGCGTTGTTCGGTTCAAGGGAAATGACCTGCCGCAGCAGGTCGATGGCCTGGTCGGTCTGCTTCTCCTGGATTGCCTTTTGCGCTTTTGTCATCAGTTTTGAGACCTTTTTCGACGGTTTCTTCTCTTCGGCAGCAGGAACGGTAAAAACAGAAAAAGCGAATACCAGCAAGAGGAAAACGCCGGCAACGGCAATTCTTCTTTTCATGGTCTGGACCTCCTAATATTTTTTTCTATTAACAGCGCCGGAAGCCCACAATTATTTGCCGGCCGACAGCGTCTTTCTAAAATACTCGATGGTTTCCCGCAAACCGTCCCGCAATGCTACTTTGATCTCCCAGCCAAGCTTTTCCCGGGCCAGGGAGATATCCGGCTTGCGCCGTACCGGATCGTCGACCGGAAGTGCCTGGAACACGATCTTTGATTTGGAAGCGGTAAGCTGCAAAACCGACTCGGCCAGTTCCAGGACCGTGATCTCCTCGGGATTGCCCAGATTGACCGGGCCGCTGAATTCATGCTGTTCCATCATGCGCATGGTTCCGTCGATCAGGTCGGAAACATAACAGAACGAACGGGTTTGCTGGCCGCGACCGAAAATGGTTATCGGTTCTCCGCGCAGAGCCTGCACGATGAAATTGCTGATCACCCGGCCATCGTTTAGGGCCATGCGCGGACCATAGGTGTTAAAGATCCGCACGATGCGGATGTCCACATGGTTCTGCTGCTGATAATTGACAAGCAGCGATTCCGCCACGCGTTTCCCTTCATCGTAGCAGGAACGCGGGCCAATGGGATTCACTCTGCCCCAATACGATTCCTTTTGGGGATGCTCTTCGGGATCGCCGTACACTTCCGACGTCGAAGCTTGCAGGATGCGGGCCTTGACCCGCTTGGCCAAGCCCAGCATGTTGATGGCACCCAGGACCGATGTTTTAATGGTTTTTACCGGGTTGAACTGGTAGTGAAGAGGAGAAGCCGGGCAGGCAAAATTATAGATCCGCTCCGCTTCGAGCAATATGGGGTGGATGACATCGTGACGGATGATCTCAAAATGGCTGTCGGCCAGCATATGGCGGATATTGTCCTTGCTGCCGGTAAAGAAATTGTCCAAACCGATCACTTCATGCCCTTTGGCCAGTAAAGCATCGCACAGATGTGATCCGAGGAATCCGGCCGCTCCAGTCACCAGGTCAATCATGTTTTTTCCCCTGATTCATTTCAGCACCAGGATATTGTAATCCAAAAAAGCCAGCCCTACAAGCCTAAATCTTTTCAGCGGAACAGGTTGTATTTTATGATGACAAAAATTGCCCGCAGACCGTCCTGCCAGTTGATCTTTTTTCCCTCGGCGTAAGTGCGTCCGTAATATGAGATGGGGACTTCATAGATCGGCACCTTGAGCTTGGCGATCTTGGCAGTGATTTCCGGCTCAAAGCCGAAGCGATTTTCCTCAATGGCTATCCTCTCCATGATCTCCCTTTTAAACATCTTGAAGCCGGTTTCCATGTCGGTCAGGTTGATGTTGGTGAAGACATTGGACAGCGTGGTCAAAAATTTGTTGCCCACCATGTGCCAGAAATACAAAACCCGATGCGCTCCCGCTCCGAGGAAACGTGACCCGTACACAACGTCAGCCTTGCCCTTGAGGATCGGCTGCAATAAAATATCATATTCATTGGGATCATATTCCAGGTCTGCATCCTGGATGATGACCACATCGCCGCTGACCTTGAGCAAACCGCTGCGAATGGCCGCCCCCTTGCCCAGATTCTTTTCCTGCAATACCAGCTCATCGTACTGACCGCTCATTGCCAGCAGAAGTTCGCGAGTTCCGTCGCTGGAGAAATCATCGACAATAATGATCTCCTTTTCCGCGACCGGGCTGTTGCGCACAGCCTGAATGACAGCGGCGATGGTGTTCTTCTCGTTGAACACTGGAATAATGATGCTCAGCTTCATGTTGTTGTCATCCGGATTTTCCGGGTGCGTTTGCCAATTTTAGCAAAAGGCCTGATCAAAGTCAATCCAGTTTGCCGGGCGGCATCGGCTTGACCACTCAGCCAGGGCCGACTCCTTTTTCATTCCCCGGGCATTGACTCGGTTGAAAAAATGGTTTATTATATCAAATGAAAATATTATCCCTTAATCTGGTTACTAGCGGCATTCCGCATAAAATCGTTGAAATAAAATCAGGCCTGGAAGCCAGGAAAAAACTTTTGGCCATGGGGATTCACGTGGGAGATGCCATCATCAAACTCAACCATTCACGCTGGAGCCCCGTGCTGATCAGGAATGTGACCACCCGTTCCAGCAAGATCGCCATCGGCCAGGGCCTGGCCAGTAAAATACTGGTCGGAGATGACCAGCTTTAAGATCGTTCTGGTCGGACAGCCCAATGCCGGCAAGAGCACCTTATTCAATGTCCTGTCCGACATCAAGGCCGCGGCCGCCAATTTTGCCGGCACCAGTGTAAAAATCACCCAAAGTTCCATTCAGCTTGAAGGTCGGTTTTTCCAACTACTGGATCTCCCCGGCATTTATTCCCTTAATGCCAGCGACGATGCCGAAAAAATTACCCAGGAATACTTGTTGAGAGAAAAGATCGATCTGATCGTGAATGTGGTCGATTCCACACTACTGGCACGCAGCCTCGAACTGACCAGTGAACTGCTGGAATTGGGGCTGCCCATGGCCATTGCCCTGAATATGCAGGATGAAGCCGAAAAGCGGGGTTTGAAGATTGACCACGAAAAGCTGGAAAAAGCCCTGGGAGTCCCGGTTGTCCCCACTGCCGCCCTGCACGGCAAAGGGGTGCGGCAGCTCATGGAGCGCTGCTCAAGATTGCTGAAAGCAGAGCCGCCTCCCCTTCCGGTTTTCCCCTATACTGCCCATATCGAAACTCTTGTGCAGGAATTGGCCGCGGCCATGCCCGAACCAGCATGCGGGCAAAACGGCAACCGCCGCTTCTACGCCATCAAGTCCATTGAAAATCCGGCCATGGTCCCGCAGGGTATTCGCCAGGCTCTTGCTGCTGATAGCGCTGCTGCTTGCGCCCAGATACGGGATTATCATCAGCGCGACTGCTTTGAATCTGTGGCTTATGAAAGACACCACCTGGCCATGAAATGGAGTGAGGAGATCTGCGAATTTGTCCCCCGTAGAACTATTCATCTGCATGACCGCCTGGACCGATTTTTTCTCCACCCGCTGTTAGGCCGCTTTTTCCTGCTCGCCTATTTCCTGGTATTTTATGCCGCCATCTTTTTCCTGGGCAACATCATCAGTGGCTGGCTTGACCCGCTGCTGAACAGGATTCCGCCCCTGCTCGTCCCCCTGCAAAAAATATCAGGTTTTCTCTGGCTTACCGCCGACGGCCTTTGGCAGGGAGTGGCCGGGTCATTGGGCGTGGTGCTCCCTTATTTTTTACCGCTTATTTTCCTGAACGCCATTTTTGAAGACAGCGGTTACCTGTCGCGCATCGCCTTCCTGCTCGACGGTCTGCTGCACCGTATCGGGCTGCACGGCAAATCGGTGGCTGCATTCATCCTCGGCTTCGGCTGCACCGCCCCGGCCCTTTACGCCACCCGCATATTGGAAAACAAGCGCGACCGGGTTCTAAGCGCCATGCTGCTCCCGTTTATCCCCTGTTCGGCCCGAAATGCCGTTATTTTCGCCCTGACCGCCGCCCTGGCCGGTCCGGTCTGGGCTTTGGTAATCTATTTCTTTGTGCTGCTGGTGATCGCCGTTACCGGCAAAACCATTTCTTTATTTCTGGAAAAACCCGGCGGACTGATCATGGAGATCCCCGATCTCAAAGTTCCATCCCTGCGCAACGCCATGGTCAATACCGGCCGCAAACTGAAGGAATTCGCCGTCACCGTGGTTCCCTTGCTGCTGCTGGGCAGCGCGGCCATGTCCTGGCTGGGCAGCCTGAACATCAGTAATTGGATAGACAGTTTTTTCGCTCCATTGCTCAATGGAGTCCTGGGCCTGCCAGCCCAATTGGGTACAACATTGATCTTTGGATTTTTCCGCAAGGAATTGATAGTGGTCATGGTCAAACAGGCCCTGGGTGCGGCTTCACTGGCTCTGCTGCCGTTGACCAGCGGCCAGGCCGTGGTCTTCCTGGTTTTTGTGACCCTTTATTTTCCCTGTTTTACCACCTTCATGGTCATGGGCAGGGAATTCGGCTGGAAAACCGCTGGCGCCTCGGCAGTTTTGAGCATCGTTGTGGCGTCACTTTCAGCCTATTTATTTCGGATCCTGTTTTTGATTTTCTGAATAAAACAACACCTTTGATCCCCTGCTGCTTGATTGAATCCTTCCTTAAAAGCCAGCTAAAAATGATTAGAAAAAATTATTTGCGCAGTGATTTGACTTTTTTTTCCTTTATCAGTTACAATGACTATAATGTTGACCACTCTTCTTTTTTACGTTGGGTGTTTTTTTATTGGTTTTTTTCTCTGCATACCAATCGGCCCTGTCAACCTGGAGGTTTTCCAAAGCGCCATAAAAAAGCATCATGCTCAGGCCTTAAGCATCGCTTTTGGTGCTTCGCTCGGTGACGCCATCTGGGCCCTGGCCGCCTTTTTCGGCATCGCTCCCTTCTTGAAAAATAGCTACAATTTAAGCAACGGCTACAATCTAAGCATCGAAGGCATCTTCCTGCTGATCACCGCGGCCATTACATTTATCCTGGGCATGCTTACTCTCAAAGATGCCCGTTTCCTTGAAAAGATCGAAAAGCGTGAAGAAGCCATGGCGCAAAAGATAAAAAGAAAGCGCTGGGCTTTCGTCAAGGGCCTGACCATGGTGTTGATCAACCCGCTGGGCATTGCCTCATGGATGATCGCCCTTTCATTCATGAAGAAATTAAAAATATACATCCCCCTTGAACTCAGCTATGAGATCTTTTTCATGCTTATCGTCATTCTCGGCGCTTTCTGCTATTTCACCCTGATCATTTTCATCACCAACAGGATGAAATCCCTTTTCTCTCCCCAGCGTATCACAAAAATCGTCAGGATTCTTGGATATGTTCTGATCGCCTTCAGTCTTTATTTCCTTTATTTCGCGATCAAGGCCTTGTTTTTCCACACGCAGCTTCATTAACGTGGCGAAGAAGATTGATCGGCCCGGCCCGGCCCATTGAAAAATGCCCCAAGCATCGACACTTGCCCTGGTCTTATCCAGTTCGCCTTTGCATGAACAGGACAAACTGATCACGCTGCTGACCGCCGACCGCGGCCTGCTGAAAGCCGTGGCGCCGGGAGCCGCAAAGCTCAAAAATCGTTTCGGCTCGCTCCTGGAATTGTTCAGCGAAGGGGAATTCAATTATTATTGGCACGAAGACAAAGAATTGGTCACCCTGAGTAAGGGAGAAATAATAAAAAGTTTTTTCACGGTTGTGTCGGCGGCGGAAAACGTCTTTTACTTCTACCTGATGGCGGAAATCGTGATAAAATCCATCCCGCTTAATCACCAAGACACCAGGATATATAAATTGCTTTCGGCCATATTGAGGAGCCGTGAAAAAAAACTGGCCATGGATTGGCTGCTGCTCTATTTCTTAGTCTGGCTCCTGCGCGGCGAGGGTCTGCTGTTCAACCCCCAGCGCTGCTCGAACTGCGCAAATCGTGACTTTGTCCGTGCCTGGCTGCGCAACGACTACAGCGGCTTGCTGTGTCCCGCCTGCAAAACCAATGAACGCCAATCGCTATCCAAAGAAGAATTGACTTACATTCATTGGACCGCGACCCATGCTCCAGATGATCCAAGAACCTGGGACGGCAGTTTCGCTCCGGCACCGCTTATTCGCACCATGGTAAGCAAGATCGAATACCACGGGGAATTTTCGCTGCAATCGCGCCGCTATCTTCCCGAATTTCGCTGAAAAAAAAAGGAGGAGAGATCAATCTCCTCCCGACTGAATTCAGACAGCTAAAACGTGAACGTGTTGCGCTTACAGCATGAAGACGATGCCCAGCATGCTGCCGACACCCGTCCAATCACCGATGAGCCCGATATTGGCCCTGAGGCTGACACCCATTTTTTCAGAGAACCAGTAGCGGGCGGCAATAAAGGGATTAATGGATAATCCTGAAGATCCGGTGATGCCCGAGCCGCCGACAATGGCAAATCCCACGCCGACCCCGGCAAACAGGTCGAGTTTTTCCACATTCAGCATGGTGAAATGGTAGGCCGCGTCAGCCGAGGGCATGAAGACGCTAAAACCGCTCCCGAACCACATCATGAGCGTGGCACCTACGCCTATGTTTTCAGCGATCGCATATTCGACACTGGCGCCGAAGGGAATCGAACCGCTATAAAGGCCAATCTGGGGAGTGACGAACAAATCGCCTTTGTTAAATGTCAGTTCAGCGTATTTTTTGCCACGCTTGGGAGCCGCCGAAAGGAGCAGAGAAGAACCAACAATCATCACAACCAAAACCAGCATGATTTTACTTAATTTCATTATTCCTCCTGAAATCAATTATGACACAGCAAAATTATAAAGTCAACCATAATAGTATTATATTTAATGGTGACGAATGAAAAACAAAAACCAAACGCTAAAATTTTTTTTGCTTATTCGCCGCTCATGGCCGCGGCCAGTGGCTTCAGCGTGGGGATGCTTTCAAAAATGATCCTCAGCGCCGACGTGATGGGCACGGCCAGGAACATGCCGACCACGCCCCACAGCCAGCCCCAGAAGATCAGGGAGAGGAGGATGACGATCGGCGAAAGGTTCAGGCTCCGGCCCATGATCTGCGGTTCGAGGATGTTGCCCATGACGAACTGCATGACCATCAGGCTGGCGGCGACCAGCACCAGGCGCAGGCAGAATCCGTAGCGGAGAAAGGTGATCAGCACCGGAAAGATCGTACTGAGCAGGGAGCCGAAAGTAGGAATGTAATTCAGAAAAAAAACCAGCAGGGCGGCAAAAATGATGAAATCGACCCGGCCCGCGAACAGGATCAGCGCGGCCAGGGTGGCTGTGACCAAACTTAACAGGGTTTTGATGAACAGGTAATGCTGGATCCTGGTGTCGATGGCAGCCACGATGCGCTGCAATTCATCCCCCCGCTCTCTGGACAGGGTACGGGCGATACGAGTGATCATGGGCACTTTCTCCCCCAGCATGAACATCAGCAGCAGGAGAACCAGCAACAGGTTGCCGATAAAGTTTGTAAAATTTCCCATGGTCCCCGAAACCAGCGCCGTGATCTGTCCGGGATTGAGAATCTTTTCCCAATCGAGGTTGGCGATGTACTTCTCCACATCAAGGATCGGCAATTTGAGGGAAGGCAGCACGCTCTTGACCAGCCGGGTGATGTTTTCGCTGTAGGCAGGAAAATTGTCTATGAAGGAAGAAACACCGATGAACAAAAGAAGGCCGAAAAGGGAAAGGCTGATGAAAATAACGAGCAGCAGGCCGATCATGATCAGGGGTTTGGGAATTTTCCACGTCTCCAGTTTTTGCACGCTTTCCTTCAGCATGAAATAAAGCAACAGGGCGATGAAAAACGGAATAAAGATCATGCGTAATTCTTTAAGGATATAAATAAAAAAAACAGCGGCTATAAAGGCAAAGAAAACATTCTGAAATAAAAAGCCGCGATTTGATTCATATTCCATAGCTGGCCATTTCATCTTCAACTTCAATAATCTCGCTGCGTCTGAACAACAGGTAATTGGTATTGATCTTGTATTTATAATAAAAATAAATCATACCTTTGTTCTTATCCAATTGGGCGAAAACCTCAATGGGTTCAATTTGTTTTTTCTCAAGAATGCGTTCTATGACTGCGGTTAGCTCGGCATTATCAGTTTCACCGCCGCGCACGCTTCCCAGCGAATCGAACACTTCCTTTTTTATTTGCTTTTTTTCAATACCGGTGGCAATGTACTTGAAAGCCATGAAGCCGCCAAGAACCAGGATTAAAAACACAACCAGATTCATAAAAGTTATTTTCCCGCGCTGTCCATTCATTTTGTACCCCCCTTTGATCATTCCCCGGGCCGCTTTTCTGATCAGCCCAGGATTTTCTTTACTGTAGCTCCGATCTCGGCCGGATTTTCCACCACGTGCACGCCATTTTTTTTCAGGACCGCCATTTTTTCAGCCGCGGTGCCTCGACCGCCGGAGACAATCGCGCCGGCATGCCCCATACGCCTCCCGGGCGGAGCGGTCTGGCCGGCAATGAAAGCGACAACAGGTTTATTGAAATTTTTGCCGATGTAAGCCGCCGCCTCTTCTTCCAGCGTGCCGCCGATCTCGCCGATCATGACTAGCGCTTCGGTCTGCTCATCGTCCTTGAACAATTGCAGCGCTTCGACAAAGGAAGTGCCGATTATCGGATCACCGCCGATGCCGATGCCGGTGGACTGGCCCAGGTTCTCTCGCGTGATCTGGTCCACCGCAACATAGGTCAAGGTCCCGGAGCGCGAGATAATACCTACCTTACCCGGACTGTGGATCCGTGAAGGCATGATCCCGACCTTGCATTTGCCGGGAGAGATGATCCCTGGGCAGTTCGGCCCGATCAGGCGCGATGAGGTTGTGCAGAGGAAATGCTTCACTTTAACCATGTCCAGCACCGGAATGCCCTCGCTGATGCAGACGATCAAGGCGATCCCGGCCAGAGCGGCCTCGATGATAGCATCGGCGGCAAAGGGCGCCGGCACAAAAATGACAGAGACATCGGCCGCAGTTTCCTTGACCGCTTCTTCCACCGTATTGAAAACCGGTTTATCCAGGTGGATCTGCCCGCCTTTGTTCGGGGTAATGCCGCCGACGATGCGCGTTCCATACTCGATCATCTGCGTGGAATGAAAAGTACCTTCGCGCCCGGTGAATCCCTGGACGATCACCCGGGAATCCTGATTGATCAGAATGGACATGTTCAATCTCCTTTGGCCAGCTCGACCACACGGCGCACAGCATCGGCCAGCACATTCTCGGTGACGAAATTCAGTTGCGATTCGCGCAAAATCCTCATGCCCTCTTCCTCATTGGTCCCTACCAGGCGGATTACGATTGGGATCTTGATTTCCAGGCCTTTGGCCGCGTAAACGATGCCATTGGCCACCAAGTCGGTGCGCACAATGCCGCCGAAAATATTAACGAACACGGCCCGCACATTTTTGTCGGCCAACAGGATCTTGAAAGCCTCCTTCACCTTTTCCACTGAGGTGGCGCCTCCGACATCAAGGAAATTCGCTGGTTCACCACCGTAAAACTTGATGATATCCATGGTGGCCATGGCCAAGCCGGCGCCATTGACCATGCAGCCGATATTGCCGTCCAGACGGATGTAATTCAATTCAAATTTCGAGGCTTCCACCTCCAGAGGCTCTTCTTCGTGAACATCGCGCCAGGCAGCGATGTCGGGGTGACGGCAAAGGGCATTATCGTCGAAATTGATCTTGGCGTCCAGGGCCAACACTTCATCATTTGCGGTGACGATCAGCGGGTTGATCTCCACCAGGGATGCGTCACTTTTTAAAAACAGTTCATACAGGTTAATCAGCAGGTTCGAGAAATTCTGCTGCTGGACTTTGCTCAAATCCAGTTTGAACGCCAAGTTACGGATATGGCAGGCGGAAAGTCCAGTGACCGGATGCACATGCATTTTAAAAATGGCCTGAGGATGATCACGGGCCACGGTTTCGATTTCCATACCACCCTGGGAGGAAGCAATGATGACCGGCATCTCTTCTTCGCGGTCGATAATGATCGCCAGGTAAAACTCCTTGATTATGTCCAATCCCTGTTCGACCAGCAGTTTCCTGACCAACTTGCCTTCGGGGCCGGTCTGGTGACTGACCAGGGTCATGCCCAGGATGCGGGCGATGTGCTTTTCAGCTTCGGAGCGGTTTCTTACCAGTTGAATGCCCCCGGCCTTGCCGCGTCCGCCGGCGTGCACCTGGGCCTTGATCACACAAGGATAGCCCAGTCTTTCTGCAACCGCCAGCGCTTTCTCGGCCGTGTCGGCCACCTCGCCCAGGGGGACAGGGACGCCGCAACTTTTTAAAAGCTCTTTGGCCTGATACTCATGGATTTTCATGGGGCGCTCCTAGTTCCTCTCGTATTGCCTGCGGCCCTCCTCGTATATATCCCCACCGTACATGTCGTTGATCACCTGGGCGGGAAAATTTTCCACCTCCAGTTTTTGAATGGCTTCGGGTCCGAGTTCCGGATAAGCGACCACTTCGGCTTTCTTGATGCTTTTGGAGACCAGGGCGGCGGCGCCACCGGTCACGGCCATATATACCGCTTTGAATTTTTTCAAAGAATCCTTCACTTCAGCGTTACGCGATCCTTTGCCGATGGAAGCCTTCAAGCCAAGTTCATGAAGCTTGGCAGCGTAGGCATCCATACGGTAACTGGTGGTCGGACCGGCAGAACCGATGGGATTCCCGGGCCTGGCCGGAGTGGGCCCCACATAAAAGATAATCTGCCCGCGCAGGTCGAACGGCAGCGCGGCTCCGCCAGAGATCAGATCGGCCAATTTCTTGTGGGCAGCGTCACGACCGGTATAGATGGTGCCGTTGATGAGGACATTGTCTCCGGCCTTCAATTGGGCGATCACTTCATCAGTTAAAGGAGTAGAAATTTTTTTTGCTTCTGGCAAAGGGCCCTCCTAAATGGATTGTTGGAATACTTTATAATTAGCGAACTCGTCGACGACCTTGACGAACAACACCCGGGATTGTTTCGAGTTGTTCAGAATAAATTTAAATTTTTCCACTTTGGAATCGGTGACCATGTCTTCGGGAAAAACCGGGTACCAGTCCTTGCCGTCCAATGAATAACTGACCAGATGGAGCGACGAAGACTCATCACTGGCAGTAAAACTGACAGTGCCACGGGCAAAGTTGAATTCAGACAGGAGCGGGGCCGTGGAGTCAATGACAAAAGGAAAAGATATTTTGCTGGCGGTCTTGATCCAGGCCGGCGTGTTATCCAGGGCGTCGTCAGCCTGCACCTTTAAAAGGTATTTCCCGTCGGCGAAAAGTTCACTGTCGAGGTACAGCCATTTTTCCTTGACATCGTTGCCCAGCGACACCCAAGCGCTGTCGGGAAGTTTTTTTAAAAATAGCTTGAAAGTCAAGCGGTCCTGATTGGGGTCATCTGCTTCCCAGGAAACGTGCAGGTACTTTCGTGGCGGCGTGGTATCGGCGCCCGGTTTTTTTTCACTGGGTTTTTGCACCATGATCTGGCCTATCTCCGGCTTCAGGTTGTTGACCAGGTAATGGATCCGATAACCTTGCAGGTAAGGGGTCTGGGTGGGATTGGCGGAACTGAGCACGATTTTCACCTGCAGAAAACGGTAGCCGCTGGTGTTGATATTTGAATTTTCCGGATCATTGAACGGAGCTGACCAACTCGTCCATGACTTGTCCGGATTGTCCGAATTTCCCATTCTTACCGCGAACGATACCGCCGCCTGTTTGCCGGGATCGGCATTCCAGGTAAGGCGGCCGAAGCGGGATGGGATGCGGGCATCGAAAACTTCAGAAAAATAGGTGCCGCTGGCGTTCAGGCTGTTTTCAACCTGGATAATGCCTGCCGTGTTGTTGGCGATCAAAAAATAGCCTTTGTCGTTGGCTGTGATTTTAAAGATCTGGGCTGAATTGGCTTCGCAGACCTGGGAAAAGTCGCCCTGCTTGTCGACGCGGTAAACGCGGCCCGAGTTGCCGGTACCGATTATGACCGCCTTGGCGGTTGGATCAAAATACAGAGAGTAAATAAATTCATCCTGAGACGACCAGATGGTTTCAACGGTACCATCGGCTTGCAGGCAGTACAGGATGCTCTTTTCCTTGATTTTTTCTTTTTCTGATTTTTCATTTTTGGGAAAAACAGTGCCGATTTCAAACTCCTTGGTCGCTTGTGAAACCGGAACACTCTTGACCGCAGCGAAAAAGACATTGCCCTCATTGTCTGTAGCGATGCCCTTGATCTCTTCCAGGGGGGAATCGAACAGGACTTTGACCTTGCGGTCTTTTATTTCATAGAGAATCCCGCGGTCGCCGCTGCCGGCCAGTATGGCGTTGTCCTGGGTGACATGCAGGCTGATGATGTGCGAATCTTCGGCCATTAAGAGGTTCTCCGCTGTACCGACTTTGCTGATGCTGTAAACGGCACCGGTATTGCCCAGGGCGCAGATGATGTTGCCCTGCTTGTCTTCGGCCAGATCCCAGATGAATTTTTCGTCGGGATCGAACAATTCACTGACCTTGTTCTCGTTGGAAATCCGATATACCCGGCCGTTGGGGGAGGTTCCGGCGATCACATCGCCATTACCGGCCACCAGCAGGGCATAGACATCCAGCTGCTCACCCTTGAAAATCATATCGGTCTTCCCGTTCCGGTCAATCCTGTATACTGACGCGTTGTGGCCGGTCCCCAAGTATAGGTCTCCATTTTTAGCTGTGGTTGCGGCCAGATAAAATTCTTCGGCCGGACCCGGGATGGTCTTCAGTTTGGGACCCAAAAACAACCTGCCGGTATTGTCAATGCTGACATTGATGAAGCTCCCTTTCTGAAAATCTGCCAGTTCTTTTTTTTCGATCTGCTTGACATTGACCGCTTCCAGACCGGCGACCAGGGCAAGGGCAACAATGAAAACAAACGCTTTGCTATTCATTTTTCCTCTCTTTGATTATCAACTTGAAGATTTTTTTTCCGCTCACCACCGCCGGCACTTCATACTGATATTCGGCAATAGTGGACAGCGCCATATTGGCTTGATCATTGCCCAGTGAATTGAACAACAGGACATTTCTCATGCTTGAAGGCAAGTAGGAATATTCAAACCCCTTGATGAATATCCCCTGGGCCGGAACGAATATTTTCAGGTAAATGCGGTTGTTCCTGCGGATATTGTTTATGGCCCGGATCAGGGCGCTCAGTTTGCTCGGAAAATAGACGGTTTTGATGGCTTTGCTGTCGAACTCGGTCACCTCACCTGCATCCGCTACCAACAGATAAAAAACAGAACCCGGCTTCAGGTTGGGCGCCTTAATGGTGATTTGTTCCTCAAAACTAGCACCCTTTTCATTTTTTAATTTCATGCGAATATCCATCAGTTCTCCGGGCAAGTAGGAATTTTCATTGATCAGCACATTTTCTAACTGGGCTTTTTTTATGGTCTCCCGGCCGCTGATCTCAAAATCCATTTTTTGGATTTTTATGCTTTTTTCCTGGTTGTTCAACAGGAAATAATTTATGGCCATGACCAGGGTCGAGAATTCATCGAAAGCCGTGGTGCCGCTGAACAGATCGTTCAACACCACATTCTCTTCATTTTCAATGAAGATTTTTCCAGTGACGGCAATGGATTGGAAACCAAATTCCTGGAACTCGGCCAACAGGGCATTCAGCAGCGAAATATATGTCAAGGTCGGGGTCAGCAGCGGGTGGTTGACCAGTTCCATGTTGAAATTGCGGTTGCGGTTTTTCAGGAAAATCTTCAGAGGGATCATGTAGGGGGTTTTCCCCAGCTCGCCCAGAACTCCGGAAAAACGGTCCTGCTGAACGACACCCACCATGTTCCGCGTAGTGGCCAGCTTGAAGGAGTTCTCATAGGAAGGAACAACCGAAATAACCTCGGCCCGGTGCAAGGGGAATTCCACCGTGCCCAGGTTGAAAAAAGGGTGTCCGAAAACATACACCTTCTTGCCGTCGACGTGGGTCACCGTGCCGGTGGCGGCATAAGAGGCATCGCCGCGAATGAGCGGAATGGAGACCGCATCGGCCGGGCGCAAAGTGAACATTTCTGGGCTTAATTTTTTTTTGTCCACTGCGGCGCCGATGTCCAGATTCTGAAGCGGTACGAATATTCCCTGCAGAAACTGGACCGCTTGCGGACAGAAACCGCTGCTGCTGGCAAAAAGCTTTATCGGCGTCAGGTTGCGCGCCGGCGAGAAACTCATGCGGCTGACCAGTTCGTTTTGAATGGCCTCAGCCACGCGCTTGACATTCTCCTTGCTGAAATCGATCTTGATATCGGAAATCTCCACATTAGCGACAGGACCGCCGTAAGCGGAAATTTTCAGAATATCCTCGATCGGCGTGATACCGGCGATCGGTTTTTTTGAAAAATTGCTCAAACCGTAGGACACGGAACCGATGAGCTTGCCATCGATATAGACGGGGCTGCCGCTCATGCCGGCAATGACCCCGCCCTCATTCAATTCCGGGGCGAAAAGTTCGGCGATGATCAGGTTTTTGTCGGAAACGAACTTGTCAAGGATGCCCAGTACCTTGAATTTGAAGGTTTCGATATTGCTGCCTTTAAAAATGGTTTTGCCCTCGCCTTCCATTCCGGTCCTGATCTCCGACAACTTCATGATATCGGTCGCCAGCAACCAACACGACAAGCCCAGACTGACAATCAGCAGGATGCTTCTTTTCATTTGTTCTCCAAATAACGGTTGACAACTGCCATTACCCTATCGAATTTGAAAGGTTTGTAGATCAAATCAGCCACGCCCAATTTTGCTATTTCTCCTGCTTCCATATCCTGGGATCCGGTCAGCAGGACAATCGGGGTGTTTCCGCTGTTGACCCTGATGCGCCCAACCACATCCGGGGCTATTTCTTTTTCAAGGTTGTAGTCGAGAAAAATCAGAAAATAGCTGTTTTGGGAAAGCAGGGACAGCGCTCGCGTGGCATTGCTGACCGCATCACAGCCGATTTTCATGGAAGCGAAAAAATCGGCCAGCAGCTCACGGATATTCATTTCATCATCCACAACCAATATTTTTTTTTTCTTCATTCTTTCTTTTATTACGAAACCAAGCTGATAAAGGATATCATAATCATAAGCAAATACAAAATCAAGGTGAATTCCTCGGCGAAAACCGCAAGTTAAGGCATTTTCTGGCGGATGACTGTTTCGGAACGGTCCTCGGCGCTGGAAACCGAGATTTCATTGCTGCTTAAATCAAACGTCAATTCCTGCCCTCTTGTTGTCCCGGCATTTTTTTTGATTATCTCGGCTGAATTCTTGAATAAAATGAGTTTTCTTGGGTAAAACCAATCGAGAAACTGGGCTTTTCCGGAAAGGTCTTTCTTGCTGAAGGCCGCCTGGTCGGCAGCGCTTATTTTTTCCAGTTGGTCATCGCGATTGAAAACCAATTCGATCTTGCGGGCGGACAGCGTGTTTTCCGCCTGCTGGAGCCGGGCGTCGCCTTCAAGGACGATTTTCAGTTCGTCGGCATGGAAAACCATGGTCTTGCCGTGCAAAATGATCTTTTCGTTGTCTGAAATAAATTTCAGGTCGGCGTTGCCGCGGCAGGAGATGCGGTTGCTCCGGGTTTCGAAAATCAGCTCCCCGGACTGCAATTCGATATCATCCTGGAACAGTTTGACTTTTCCCTTGAAATTGGTGACATCCCCCTTTTCACTCATTTCCATGCCGGAGGCGGTGACGAACACCGGCTTGGCCCGCAGCAGGACATTTTTTTTTTCAGGGATCAGTGTCGCCTTGACGCCTTGGTCCGAACTCAAATTCCTGAGTTTTGTCTGGATCAAAAATTGGCTTGAGTTGAAAATATTTTTTTTGCTGGTGATGGCTGTGTCCTTGCCTGAGATTTCAATACGGGAATTCGCAACGTTGTAGTCAAGACGGGCGGCCGTGCCCGAGATATCCTCGGTTACGAATTCGCATTTTTTTTCAGCATGGATTTCGGAAAGCATACCCCCACTTGAATAAGTAGCCAAAAATGAATCCCCGCTTACAGTGAGATTGTCCTGGCCCCTGGTTGACAAGGTCCCCCGGGCCAGAGCCCGGATTGTCTCCATAATCTGTGTTTCACTGTTCAAAGAAATCTCAATGTGGCCCGACTGTATCAGGCTGATATTGCTGTTGTCAACGAGAGATATTTTTCCGTTACCGCGAATTGCTATTTTCTGCAGCCGCCCTTGCGGATCATTCAACATTTTAATCTGATTCGCAGTGATTTCCTTGCTTTGCTGCCGGCCGTCTTTCCCGATTTCAATTGACTGGAAATAACAGTTTCCATAAGCCGTCGACCATTCCAGGTTGACGAAATCCTGGTTAAACTGCAGGAATATGCGGTTGCTGCGGATCAAGGATCTGTCTCCTTCCACCTGCACCTCCTGGTCCAGGAGCACCAGATTCTTTTTTTCAGCCAGCCGCAGGATTTTGGCCTGGAAACGGTAGCCCCGGCCGGAGCGCTGCATGACCCCCTTGGGCCTCAGCATTTTTACATATTTGTTCTTGATCAAGTAGACCAAGCCACCCTCGGCCTTGCCGGCCAGGTCACGGACCTTGAAAGCCGCCTCATTCTGAGTGGAAAGAATGTCCAGATCTTTTAAGTCGAAACTTTTACTTGATAAAGTAAAACTTGGAGAAGATATCAGGGCATTGCCCTGAAGATAAAAATCATTGAAATCATTCTTGGCATAGCCGGAATCGGCGGAAATGTGAATATCCTTGTCCAGCTTGTCTGCCTTGAAAATAGTAGCAGTTATTTTTTTCATTAATAACTTGCCATCATCTTTTTTTTGGGATTCCAGGCATTTGACTTCCAGTTTTTTTTCGTTGTTTTTGTTGAAAGTCAGATAAATCAGATTGACTCCCTCGATTTCCGTATCTACTGTTTTAGCGGAGTCCCCGCCTTTTTTCATTTGGAGTAAAAATACCGACAATAAACCCAGAAACAGCACCATGACTGTTGAAAAGGTGAAAAGCAGTTTTTTATTTACACCAGGCAATTTCATCCCGTTTCAAGGTCTTGCTGGAAATTAATAGTTCTCGACGAATACTTCGAAGTATTCCTGGGGATGATCGCAGACCGGACATTTTTCCGGGGCTTTGCTGTCCTCGACGATCTGGCCGCAGACGCGGCATTTCCAGAAAACTTTCTTATCCTTGCAAAAAACCTTTTGCTCCTTCACGTTGGCCAGCAGTTTGCGGTAGCGGGTTTCGTGTCTTTTTTCCACCGTGGCGATGCCGCGAAAAGTGCGGGCGACTTCAGGAAAACCTTCTTCATCGGCAATGCAGGCAAATCCAGAGTACAGGCTGGACCATTCCTCCTGTTCGCCGTTGGCGGCGTATTCAAGATTCTTGACCGTCGTGTCCAGGGCCACGGGATAGGCGGCCTGTATCTCGACCGCTTCGCCGTTCAGGGCGGCGACCAGATGTTTATAAAACAGTTTGGCATGCATGCGCTCGTTTTCCGCGGTTTCCAGGAACAGTTCCTCGATCTGCTTGAATCCTTCCTTGCCGGCCGTCTTGGCATAGAAGGTGTAGCGCATCCGCGCCTGCGATTCACCGGCAAAGGCCTTGAGCAGATTTTCAGCCGTACGGCTGCCTTTGAGTTGCTTCATGATTCGACCTCCAATACCTGATATTGTAGCTTTTTCCCGCCCAAAGTCAAGGCAAGAAAACCATGATTAGGCTTCAGGATCTTTTTACACGATAGCCATGATTCGATCCAGGTCGGCACCGGGACGGACGATCATGGGCGGCGACACC
>SPCN01000113.1 GCA_004525465.1 Chrysiogenales bacterium
GCGACCGGGGCATTCTGGAGGTGCTGGACGAGATCAAGGCCATCGATAAAAAAATAGCCGTTTTGCAGGATGGGCTGGTTGGGATCAGGGCGAAACTCGAGCAGGTTTCCCGGCAGAAAAAAGAAAAAGTCGGGCTGCGGGGAAAAACCGAAACTGCCTTAAGCACTCACAAAGAGGAAGCCATCGTCCTGCGCTCACGCCTGGAAGCACTGAAGAAAAACCGCGACCTGGGTCTGAAACGCATCGAGATCACCACTGCCGAAATAAAGGATCTGGCCGCTGAAGCCGGAAAACTCAAGGAGCGCCTGGCCGAGTTGGAGACGAAAAAAGCCGATCTGGAAAAACAAAATGAAACGCTGGAACGCGAAAAAGAGAGCTGCGGCCGGGAAAGTGAAAAATTGCTGCAGCAGATCAATGACCGGGAAAAGGAAAAAATCCACCGGGACAACGCCTTGAACCTGATCCGCGAAAAGATCAATTCCCGCAAAAATTCGCTGCAGGAAGCACAGGGCAGGAACGAAAAACGCCGGCAGCAGATCCTCAACGCCGAGCAAGAAAAAAATCGCCTGGAAATGGAGGTAGGCGCCAGTACTGCCAAGATCAAGGAGATCAAGGTCAGCGCCAAGACCTTGGACAAGGAAAAGTCCGACCTGGAAAAATCATTAAAAAGTGAAGAATTGGCCTTGGACGAAGCGAACGGGCAGACAAAGAAAATTTCCGCGGAACTGACCGCCAAAAGAAAGGTCCTGGAAGAGTGGCGCGAAAACAAGAAGGAAAGCGAGATCAAGCTGGCCGCGGTGAAAAAGGATCTCTTCCAGCTTGAGGAGATCGCCGGCCAGGAACTGGGAATGGAACTGAAGGACATCGAGGCCGATCCCGAAATGATGCAGATTGAAACCGCCCAGCTTGACGCCCAATTCAACGATATGGTGCACAAGCTGAACCGCATGCGCGAAAGCGACCGCCTGAACTTTTCCGCCGAGGCGGAGTATGAGATCCTGGATAAAGACTACAATTTCCTGCTCGGCCAGAAAGAGGATATCGTCAAATCCATTGCCGACATGAATGCCGCCATCGCCCGCATCGACAGCGAATCCAGGGAAAGCTTCCTGCAAGCCTTCGGCGCCATCAAGGAAAATTTCGTCAAGAATTTCAAGATCCTTTTCGAGGGTGGCGAGGCGGAACTGCTCTTGACCGACAGCGAAAATGTGCTGGAGACCGGCCTGGAGATCCAGGTCCAGCCCCCGGGCAAAAGGCTGCAGAACATGCGCCTGCTTTCCGGCGGTGAAAAAACCCTCACCTCGCTGGCCTTCCTGTTCTCACTGTTCGAATACAAGCCGTCGCCTTTTTGCGTTTTTGACGAGGTCGACGCCTCGCTGGACGAGGCCAACATCCAGCGTTTTCTGAAATTCCTGCAGCAGTTGAAGAGCAAGACCCAGTTCGTCATCATCACCCACAATTTCAAAACCATGGAGGAAGCCGATTACATCTATGGCATCAGCATGGACGAGCCCGGCGTCTCCAAGCTGTATTCCATGAAGATGGCCTGAGGCGGCATGGATTTCCAGGGTCAAATCCAGGTTTATACCGGCAACGGCAAGGGCAAGACCACGGCGGCCCTGGGACTGGCCCTGCGCGCGGCCGGGCGGGGCATGAAGACCTACGTGGCCCAGTTTTTAAAAAAGGGTGAATACGGCGAACTGCTGGCCGTGCGTGAGCGCCTGGCCGATCTGATCACCATCGAGCAGTTCGGCCTGCCGGAATTTCATCATATGAAAAACGGCGTCAGCGCCGCTGAGGTCAAAGCGGCCGAGACGGGATTGACCGCGGCCGGCGCCGTCCTGGCCGCAGGCGAGTACCGGATCGTGGTCCTGGACGAGATCAACACCCTGCTGCATTTCCAGATCGTGGCCATTGAACAGGTGCTGCAGCTTATGGAACGAAAACCGGCAAATGTGGAGCTGGTGCTGACCGGTCGTTACGCGCCCCAGGCCATCCTTGACCGCGCCGACCTGGTGACCGAGATGAAGGAGATCCGTCACTATTTCCAGAAAAATATCCAGGCCCGGACCGGTATCGAAAAATAGGCCGCAGGGACGCGGGTTAAAAGCAATTTCTTGATTTTCCGCCTTGAGTGCCCATGTATAAATGAAAAGTGGTTTTTTCTCTTGACTTTTTATTTTGAATGTTATATGAAATAGACTGCTAATAAATTTCAACGATTCGGGAGGGTCGCGCATGAAAAAAATCATTTTTTTGATGCTTATTTTTTGTTTGTTATTCAGTGTTCAGGCTGTCGAAAAAGTCAGCCGGTTGGGTCAGCACCCGTTCTATAAAAGCCGTGACCTGCAACCTGCCGACCTGAAGATCATCGCCCTGGACAAGGCCGGTGAAGTCAAGATGGGCTTTGAAGAAGCCGGCAATGGAGACCTGGTATTCGCTTTTCTCGAACAGATCCAGAGCGCCGATGTCCAAACCGTGGAATTGAACCCCGGTGACGGCCTGCAGTGGATGCTCTTTAAAAAAGGCAGAAAGGTCCAGGTCAAGAAAGATGTGGTCTGGGACGGGAAAAAGCCGATCGTCGCCTACAATTTCACCATTTTCAGGGACGGCAAGCTCTATGAATTCATTGTTCCCAAGATCTGCGGCAACATCTCGCTCAAAAATATGACCGAAGTCCCGGCGCCGGTTTGCGCTCTGAATGTTTCCCCGGCCGAAGTCGTGCTCGGCGACGCGGTCAAGATCGATATGTGTGGATCGGAGAATGCCGTAAAAACGACGGTCACGGTCACCGATGCCGCCGGCGCGGTCATCAAGACCATGGAACTGACCCCCGAGAACTGCTCGGCGGAGCTCACCCTGGACAAGGTCGGCGAGTACCAGGTTATCGCGGTCGTTGAAGGCCAGTATGCCATGAAATCGACCAATCCCTGCGAAGCGATGGTCAAGGTGCTTGAACCCGCTCCGGTTGCCGCCCCTATCGTTGTTCCACTGAAGAAGTATGGGACGACCAAGCCGCTGTGCTTCCTGATCGAAGGCGGTCCCGGACTTTTAAAAGGCACTTATACCGGTATGTTCTGGGCCAGGGTCGGCGTGTTGTATAACCTCGTGGTAGACACGCTGGATATGGTCTTTTCCGTCGGCGGCGGCATTCCGGTCATGGGCGATCCCTGGAAATCTTTCTTCATGGGCAATGCACTGCTGAACCTGCATGCCGGACCGGCTTACCTGGCCGGCGGTCTCGGTTTCAGCACCAAGGAACGCGTGGGGCGCAAGGGCGGCATCGACCTGGTCGGTGAACTGGGGGTCAACCTCTTCCGCTCCAACGATTCGATCGGCTCGATCTTCGGCGAATTGCGCGCCCCGGTGATCACCGAGGACCGTCCGTTTGAAAATCACCACAAACTGCTGTTGGGTTTCCGCTATATCTTTTAATTCCCGATAACTCTGGAACCGCAAGGGCCAGGTCCCGCGACCTGGCCCTTTTCTATTTCCTGGGCAAAATGTCCCCAACCTTGACATTGGAATGGCGACTTCCTTATAATATTCAAGCAGGAGAGAGACCGATGAAAAAAACAATCTTTTTGGCCGCTTTGGCGCTGGTTTCCATTGCGCTCCTGGGCCAGGAGCAGGAACAGGTCACCGTCCAGGACCCGGAGCAGCCCCAGGTCCAAGCCGAGGAGCAGCCCCCGGCCCCGATTCAGGGCAAGGACCTCAAGAGGGTCCGTTTCCCAGAGGCGTTCATTCATGCCGGCAAGGAATACCCCGCCGGGGATTACTGGCTGGTCCTGGCCACGAAGGACGGGCAGCCCTTCTTTGCCGTCCAGAACGCCCAGAAGGAGCTGCTGTTCGAGGACCTGGCCATCGTCAAGGACAGGAGAGGTAACCGCAGCGGTTCTGCTTTTTTTGTGGGGAAAAAATTCATGACGGATAAGGAGTATTTTCGCATCAAGGTCACCACGCCGGGGGAATGGCTGCTGGGTTATTTCCTAGTCAAGAAATAAATTTTATTTTAGAAAGAAAAAAGCGCGGCTCAGTCGTCCGTGCTTTCGGTTTCGGTTTGGTAATAATTGAAGATCTTCTGGTGTTCCTCTTCATTGCAGAATTCCAGGGGCTCGGTTCCCGGCAGAAAGGCCTCGCTGAAAGGGTAGAGACAATCGGGGCTAACCAGCTTGCCGGTGTATTTGTCAATGTCGATCATATAGATTCCTGAAGGAATGCGGAACTTGTTGGTTTCCGGATACTTGGCCAGGTAGTTTTCCATGAATTTGACGAAAATAGGCGCCGCCGCCACGGAACCGGTTTGCTCCTGGCCCAGGCTTTTTTTCTGGTCGAAACCAACCCAGACGCCGACGGTCAGGGTGGGGGTGAAGCCGATGAACCAGGCGTCGGTAAAATCGTTGGACGTGCCGGTTTTCCCGCCTACGGGGGCGGGCAAGACCCTGGCGCGCCAGCCGGTCCCTGATTGCACCACTCCCTGCAGGAGGTAATTCATGATGAACGCCGTTTCCTTTTCGATCACCTGCTTGCGTTCCGGGAAATTTTCTTCGATGATATTGTTGTTCAAGTCGCGTATGCTGCGTACAAAATAGGATTCGACCCGCATCCCGTAGTTGGCGAACACGGTAAAGGCCTCGACCATTTCCTGGAGTGTGACTTCGAATGCGCCCAGGCCCAGGGACATGAACGGCTTCAGGTCGGAACTGATGCCGAATTTCTTGGCATAGGTCACTCCCACTTGCGGAGTGATGTCCTGCAGGATGCGTGACGTGACCACGTTCCGTGACTGTTCCAAACCGCGGCGCAGGGTCATGGGGCCCAGGTAATCTCCTTTGTGGTTGCGCGGTTCCCAGAGTTCCCCGCTCCATTCGTCAATATAGGAAAAAGGCTCATCCTGGATTATGGTGGCCGGGGAAAACCCATGCTCGAGCGCAGCTGTATAGATGATCGGTTTGAATGTGGAACCGGTTTGGCGCAGGGCTTGAATGGCACGATTGAATTTGCTTTTTTGGAATGCGTAGCCTCCGACCATGGCCTTGATCTCTCCGCTCTTGTTGTCCACGGCCAGCAGGGCGCCGTCGACCTCGGGCTCCTGCTCCAGGCCAAGATCGAGTTTCGCTTTGCCCTTATCCACGGCCAATATCTTGAACAAGGCGACATCGCCGACCTTGAGCAGGCGTGTTAGCGTTTTTTTTGTCCATTGGGCCTCGGCTGCCCGTAACTCGCCTGCAAAGCCGGCTATACGCACAATGGCCCTGGTTCTGCTGACTTCAAGCACCACCCCTTCGATGATCTGTCCGGGCTCGATCTTGGCGTTTTCCCAGGCCGGCAGCCGATATTTGTTGATGTTCAATTTATTTTCCGGCAAGTTGAACAGTCTGCTGCTGCGCCAGCCCTGGCGCTTGTCCAATGTCCGCAATCCTTCCCGCAGCGCGTCTTCCGCCCATCTTTGCATTTCGCCGTTCAGGGTGGTAAAGACCTTCAGGCCGCCCTTGTAGAGAAGGTTGTCGCCGTATTTGGCCTCCAGATATTTTCGGGTATCCTCGGTGAAATAATCGGCCAGGGATTCATTGCCGGCGTCGGAGGGTTTTTCGGGAAGCTTCACCGTCAGCGCTTCCTGGTATTCCTTATCGCTGATGGATTTAAGCAGCAGCATTTTCAGCAGCACGTAGTTCCGCCGCTTGTGAACGTTTTCAGGCCGCTTGAAAACCGCGTAGATGCCGTTGGGATTGGGCACGATGCCGGCGATCAGGGCGGCTTCGGCCAGGTTGATCTCTTTGACCGTTTTGCCGAAATAATAGCGGGCGGCCGCCTCGATCCCGTAAATGCTTCCGCCCAAAAAAATCTTGTTGCAGTAAAACGTCAATATCTGGTCCTTGGTATACTTTTTTTCGATCTGGATGGCCAGCAGCATTTCCTGCAGCTTGCGGGATATGGAAAATTCTGGGGTTAGAAAGAGTCCCCGGGCCAATTGCTGGGTGATCGAACTGCCGCCGCCCCATTTCTTGCGCAGCAGTACGCCGCCGACAGCTCGGACAAAGCCGCGGAAATTGATCCCCCAGTGGGAATAAAACTGATTGTCTTCGGCGGCGATTATCGCTTTTTTTAGCGATGCGGGGATCTCGGTGCTTTTGACGATGATGCGTTTTTCGATGGCAAACTCCTTGATGGGAGCATTTTGATCGTCGTACACCGTGGTCATGAGCACGGGATTGATGTCTTCCAGGTTCCTGATCTGCGGAAAGCCTTTCTGATAAACCAGGATCAGGCCCAGCAGTATTCCCAGCATGATCGTCACCAACAGGGTGACGGCAATGAACAGGATTTTCAGGTTTTTCAAGAAAAATTTTTTCATGTTCCGCCGCCAGTATACCATATCTTGGGGTTGATTAAAATCGGCGGTTGTCCCTGCCGGGATTGATTTTTCCCGGCCTTTTTTTTATACTGCGCAGCAGGTGGTGCCATGATCAAGGGAATCGGCGTTGACATGATCGAAATCAGCCGGGTGCGGAATCTGATCGAACAGGACATGGGATTTGCCGAAAGAATTTTTACTGACAGGGAAATCGCCTACTGCGAAAGCAAGTTTTCCAAAGCCCAGCACTATGCGGCCCGTTTTACCGCCAAAGAGGCTTTTTTCAAAGCGTTGGGAACCGGTTTCCGGGAAGGCATGGGCTGGCAGGATGTGGAAGTGGAAAATGATGCCCTGGGCAAACCGCAGTTGCGGCTGGCGGCAGTGGCGCTGGCCCATTTCAAAAAGAGAAAACTGAAAAGGGTGCTGCTGTCGCTTTCGCACACTCGCGATATGGCCGTCGCCCTGGTGGTCATCGAGTAGGATTTTAGCGGGCGTTTTTATTACAGAAAGAAAAACTATTTCAGCTTGATCAGATCGGAAGTGACCATGCCGTAGATAATGCGCGAGGTATCGTAGATATTGACTCCGCATTCCCGGCAAATCTGGTTGATGCTTTTTTTGCCGTCGATTTTGGCTATGATCACCCACTCCATGGTCGAAAGGGAAATTTTACGGCGTTCCTGGCGGTCGATGTCGCTGAATTCGGGGATGGCGTCGATGGAGCCGATTTTTTTGCGCAGTAGTTTCCATTCATCGATGCGGCGGGCGGCTTCCATGAGCAGGGA
>SPCN01000127.1 GCA_004525465.1 Chrysiogenales bacterium
CCGAAGAGAAGGAGCGTATCGCCATGCCGAGGCTTTGCGAGGCATCTGGCGATGCCATCCCGCAAAGCGGGGGGCCGGGGGAGGAGCTGGAATCTGGGCCGATTTATTGTGGTTCCTTGTTACTCGTCACATGTCACTCGTCACGTGCTACTATCCTGTCAGCGAAAGTTCTCCGGCTTATCAAGGAAATTCACAAGTTTCCTTGATTTCTTCTTCAACTTGCGCAAGGCCTTGGCTTCAATCTGGCGAATTCTTTCACGAGTGACCTGGAATTCCTGGCCAACCTCTTCCAGGGTATGTTCGTTGCCGTCGTTCAGTCCGAAACGCATTTGGATCACCCGCGCCTCGCGTTCGGTCAGTGTCGACAGGATCATTTCCAGCTGTTCCTTCAAATTCATTTGCGAAACGATCTCCGGAGGGGAAACGGTTTTTTCATCCTCCAGGAAATCTCCCAGGTGCGAGTCATCATCACCGACCGGAGTCTCCAGAGAAATCGGCTCCTGGGCAATTTTCAAGATCTTCCTGATTTTTTCTGAAGAAAAAGCGCTTTCTTTGGCGATTTCATCTTCAGTAGGTTCACGTCCCAATTCCTGGACCAACCTTCTCTGAGTGCGATTGATCTTGTGGATCGTTTCAATCATGTGCACCGGAATGCGGATGGTCCGGGCCTGGTCGGCAATGGCCCGGGTGATGGCCTGGCGGATCCACCAGGTGGCGTAGGTGGAAAATTTGTAACCCCTCTGATATTCGAATTTCTCGACCGCTTTCATCAGGCCGATGTTGCCTTCCTGTATCAGGTCGGAAAACTGCAGGCCGCGGTTGATGTATTTCTTGGCGATGGAAACGACCAGACGCAGGTTGGACTCCACCAGGTCATTCTTGGAAAGCTCGATCAGGTGAAGGCCTTCCTCGATATCCGTGCAGGTCTTGAATAGATCATCGACATTGGTTTCATATTTTTCATTATTTTTTTCGAGTCGACGGTTCAGCTCTTCAATTTCTCCACCGATGCGTTTGCGCTCGGCTGAACGGGAAGAACATCTGGACATCTGGCTCTTCAGTTTTTTTACCCGCTCGAGCACATGGTCGTAGATTTCCTTCAGATCCTTGATCTTCTTCATGAATTCGCGGCGGTGTTCGTAGAGAATGGACATGTCCTGGATCAGGTGGGTAATCTCCACCAATTTCTTGGCACGCACAAAATTGGATGATTTCGATTTTTTCAGGTTTTTAAATTCCCGTTTTAAGCGGTTGAGTTCTTCGAATTGCTTGAGGAAATTGTCGCGCAGTTCCTGTTTTTTTGATTCGTCGTATATGTCTTCACTGACATCAATGACCTCGTCGATTTTCTTGTGGCCTTCCAGCACATCCTGGCCCAGTTTGATCACCAGGTTCAGGACAATGTTGGTTTTTGACAGGGCCTTGATCACTTTTTTTTCACCGCGTTCAATCTTGCGGGCAATATTGATCTCTTCATTACGGGACAGCAGGTTAACGCTGCCCATTTCCCGCAGATACTGTCGCACCGGGTCGCCGACTATCTCGGCTCTATCCCCGCCCGACTTGGAGGTTTTTTTCGCCGGTTTTTTGGACGGCTTTATCTCGTTTTCCTTCAGAAAATACTTGATGTGCTTTTGATTTTTCTTGAACGCCTCATCGCTGCCGAAAATATAGGTTATGGCCGACGTTTCAATGATACCGAAACCTTTCTTGACCCTTTTTAAGATGGCCTTGAGTTCTTTGCGGAAGGTATTCAGAAAATCGTTGTACTCGTTGAGCTTTTCCTGGCTCAAAACCGATTTTTTTTTCATGACCTTGATATTCAGTGAAGCCAAATGGGAGGTAATCTCCTTTTTATTCTTGAGCAGGTTGTTCTCATTCAAAAAAACCATGAAATCATCATGCTTGATCTTGGCATCATTGACCTTGGCAGCTTCAATCAACTCCTTAATGATAACCGAAGAAACTGCGCTTTGGGCCACATCAACGGCAGACTTGGACGGTTGTTTTTTTTCACTGACGGGCGGCTTGGCCGCATGCTTTTTCAGTTTGATGACTGTCTTGTCCGCTCCCCGGGCCGACTGCTTCTTTACCTCGGCGGACGGTATGGGCGCTTGTTTTCTCAGTTTGGCGATTGGTTTATCAGCTGCTTGGGACAACTGCTTTTTTGCCCTGGCGGCTGGAGTGGGAGACTGCTTTTTCAGTTTAGTGACGGTTTTATCCGCCCCTGGGAACGCCTTCTTTTTTACCATGGCGGATGGTTTGAGAGGTTGTTTTTTCGGGATTGTGGGTGAACTTGCCGCCTTTCTCTCAGGTTTCTTTTTCAATATGTTCCTCCCGGAAACATCCGGCTCTGGTTTTAATCAAAGCGTTCTTCTTCTTCATCAACTGCTCGACTTTCTTGAAATTTTTTTCTCTTTCCGCCACGGCGATATCCTGGTTCAAAAGCTTGTTCCTGTTCAAAGCCATTTTTTTTGAAAATTGCCGATACTGGTGATGATATCCTTTTCGATTTCCGCACGGTCCTTTTTCATCTGCATTTTTTGTGAAAAAATATCATTGAGCCTGGCTTTTTCGGAGGCGGTAAGCGCTTTTGTTATCTCGGCAAAACGAATCTCGCCATGCTCTTCATAACAGACGAAAAGCAGGCGAATAATATTGCGACTGGCCAGACCAGCCAGAAGTTCAGTGCTGAAAAACTCCCTGATCTCCGGGATCACTTCCGGGGCGCGCAGGAGCGCTTCCAGGACCTTTTCTTCCATCAGGGTTATTTTCAGAGGCTGCTCGGAATTCTCCTTGTGCTGGCCCGGATGGAGCCCCAGGTTTACAAGATCGGCTGACGTTTTAAAAAAAGCGGCCATCCTGTGAATGTAATCTTCACGGATCACCGGATCTGACATTTTAGCGGTCGCGGCCATGACCAGGTCCAGGCCCTTTCTTTTCTGGTCAGGAATGGAAAGATCGAATTCGCGGGCGGCTTTGTTCAACAAAAAATTAAACCCGTCTTCGGTTCGAAGTAAGGCCTCGTGCAGGGCTTGCCTGCCCTGGGTGCGGACAAATTCATCGGGATCCTTCGCCCCCTCGAACACGACGATGCCGGGGTTGACGTTCTGTTCGAACATTTTCTCAATATTACGAACCGTGGCCGCCTCACCGGCGGCATCACGATCGTAAAAAATATGGATGACATTGCAGAACCTCTTGAGCAAATGAACCTGCTTTTCGGTCAAGGCGGTGCCCAACGAGGCCGCCACATGGCGAAAGCCGGCTTGGAAGAGGCTGATCATATCCAGGTAACCTTCGACCAACAGTCCGGTTTTTTCCTCTTTCATGTAGTGCTTGCTCAAATGGAAGCCGAAAAGATGGTTGCCTTTCTTATAGATCGGAGAATCGGGAGAATTCAAATACTTGGCCGCATCATCAAAGATGGTGCGGCCTCCGAAAGCAAGTATGGTTCCGGTTTCTGAAAATATAGGGAACATGATCCGGCCCCGGAAACGGTCGTAGGTCCTGTTTTTTTCTTTTTTAACCAGCAGGCCCAGCTCAAGCGCTTTCTCCAATACCGCCCCTTTTTTTCGCAAATACCCGCTTAAGCCTTCCCAGGAATTGGGCGCGTAACCCATGGCAAAATTTTCGATGCTTTCTTTATTTATGCCGCGGTTCTTCAAATAAGCCAATGCCGTTTTCCCCTCACTGCCGCTGAAAAGGTTTTCTTTAAAAAATTCACAGGCAAGTTCATTAATAAACAGGTAGTCATCTTTTTTAACCGATTTGAAACGGCTTTTTTCCAAAGGAATATTGAATTTTTCGGCCAGGAAATTCATGGCTTCGACAAAAGAAATATTTTCCATTTCCTGCACCATGGTAAAAATATCTCCGAAACGGTTGCAACCGAAACAACTGAAACTGTTTTTATCGGGCATAACGAAAAAAGAAGGCGTTTTTTCAGTATGGAAAGGGCACAGCGCTTTAAAATTTTTGCCTGCCGGTTTCAGACTCACATAAAGCGAAGCAACATCGACGATAGAGATATGCTCTTTTATTTGATCTTTTGAATCCATTAAAAAAAACTATATGATTTATTATATTGCGCTATTTTTCACTTTCTGTCAACAAAAAAACCGCTCTTTTAAAAAGAAATCAACAAACAGATGCCTGCCTGCAGGCCTCCCAAGTCAACTTCCACGTCGATATTCTCGGGCTTGATCTTGATCTGGTCGAAACGGGCGCCGAAATCAAAGGAAAAATGGCGATTCATTTTAAATTCAAATCCGGCTTCCAGTGACAAATTGCTGCCGCTCCCCTTGACATTGCCGATCACGGATTCTTCCTTGAAACTCAGGTAATTGAAGCCGACGCCGAGGTATGGGTTGAAAAAGCCCAAAGCGAAAGTGTAGCGCAGGAAGGCATGGACCGGCAGCAATGTCAAGGTTGTCTTGTCCTCAGTGAAAGTGGTTTGGGAAATAACTTTATACTGGGAAGCGGAAAACCAGAAATACAAGCCCTGCCAGATATGAACCCCCAGCCTGCCGCCGTACAGCACATCGCCTTTGCCATAGATCTCCTTGAGTGGAATGCTTTTGGGCTGAAAATATCCGGCATAGGGGCCAACCCTGAATAACATGAATTTTTTAGGCGCCGGCGGGGCCGCTGCGGCCACGTCCAGCGTTTGAGTTTTGCCAGGAGCTGAGATCGTAGGCGCGGCAACCGCAATCACGTCCGGAGCAGCGGCGACCGCAACCACAAACTGGACGGGGTGGCGCCCGAGGTCACCCTGCCAATCATATATTTTGACCAGGTAATTGCCAGGTTTTTTATAACTGTAATTCACCGACGATCCAACCAGTACGTTTGTTTCTTTTTCACCAGGCAGGATAGTGCCGTCGCCCATGTCCCAACGCAGGTGATTCGGGGAATTGAAATTGGAAGCACTGAATTGCATGGGCAGCCCGGCAATAGCCTTGGCCGGTTCCATCCGTATCTGGCGCGGATCAGCGTCGACCACAAACTCCGCTGTCAACGGCGGCTGGTTTTTATCTCCCCCTGAATCATAAGCCTTGACCGAATAGGAGCCGGCAGCTGTGTAAACATGGCTCACCTGGAAAGTGGCCTTGACCACGCCCGGTCCGGGGCCTGGATTGATCTCAGTACCGTCACCCAGATCCCAGGCGATTCTTTCCGGAGTACGGAAATGTTGGGCGGTGATGACCATAGGGTGATTGGCTAGAGGCTGTTCCGGAGCGATATGCAAAACGCGGGTTTGGGCGCTGACAGTCACCTGGGCCCGGACGGGGGTCGATCCCATGTTGCCTTTGTCATCATAAACCCTGACCTGGAATTGGCCGGCGGCGGCATAGGCGTAGGCCATGGTGACTTCCTGTCCCGGCGCTGCTTTGCCCCCGCTGGTCAATATAGTGCCGTCGCCCATGTCCCATTTCAGCAGATTAGGCGTGCGGAAATTGCTGGCAGTGAATAGCAGCGGCTGGCCGGCAACCGGAGCGGACGGTGAGTAGGTGACCCGCCTGCTTTCAGTCAGTGCCTGTACGGCAGCCGCAGGAGCTGTTTCCACTTCACTGCGCAGGACATACCAGGCATCCGCCTGGGGCTTGGCTGATACGTTCAAGTCGGCAACCCGGAAATATTCGCCGTTTTCTCCCATGACCAAGAGTATGGTACCGAAACCGATCTCCTTGATGATCTTGGCGCCGGCATTGGCAAGGCTGCGGATCTTGGCAAAGCGGACAATTACCCTGACCCTGGGCGCATCATTCTTAGCCTGGTCGGCAGCCAGCAGGGATTGTGCCCCCGTTGCCTGGCCGGATTCGCTTTTCCAGGCAGGACCGCAGATGAAAAAAACAAAAAACAACGTGAATAAAAGCAAAACTCTTTTTGTTTTCATGGCGATTCACCATATCATGCCCTTTTTAAAAAGTAAATATTGCAAAAATAAATTCGATTTGATATGTTCACTCCATGGAAAAAGTTTTGGCTATGGGATTTTCTTTTGTCGTCTTTGTCATCGGGTTGGCCTTTTTGATCACCGGCCGCATTGCCCTCGGCCTCCTGCTGTTGGCGGTTTCCCTGTTTCTTGTTTTCCTGGCCTTCCGCAAAAAAGAAACCATGATCATCGAACAGAAAATCGATATCGGCGGCGAAATCAACTCGCGGATACTAAAATGCAAGAATTGCGGTGCCGAATTGAATAAGGAAGCCATGGAAGTGAAACTAGGTGCGGTTTTTATCGCCTGCCCCTACTGCAGCAGTCAATACCAGCTCGAGGAAGAACCAAAATGGTGAAACAAATCAAATGTTCCGCTGTCCTGCTTGTGCTGGCGTTGGCGTTGTTCTTGCCTGTCTCGGCAGCCGACTACTACTTCAAGGTCGATACCCTGAAAGCCGTGCTCACGGTTCAGCCGGACAGCTCGGTTGAAATCCGCTACGCCATCACCTTCAGCCCCGAAGCAGGCAGCCACCCCATCGACATCGTGGATATCGGCATGCCCCATGAAAATTACGATATCCGTACAGCCAGGGCTGCCATTGCCGGGAGCGAACTGAATGACATCAGAAATTCGCAATATGTCAAGCCTGGTGTGGAAATCCATCTTGGCAGCAGGGAGATCCGACCGGGGCAGACCGGGACCATCGAATTTGCCATCAAAGTCGGGCAGATGGTCTATCCCGATCGTGACGACAGCCGCTTCGCCTCCCTGCAGTTCAA
>SPCN01000364.1 GCA_004525465.1 Chrysiogenales bacterium
GGTCGCATTGCCTCATCAAAAATCTACTTGAAGAGGGTATCGTTGACTCATATAATAATCTACCTGAAAAAAAACGCTTACGCAAGGACTGGTTTGATGCGATTGATGGCATAAACGGTCCTCCCTTTGTTTTTTTCATAGATCATTTTTAGTAACCTTCCCTGTAGTTTGTCGATCGTTCTTTTGAGCTCGAACGGATTCAGTTGGGCATATGTGTTTTGCAGTTTCGCCTTTCGTTCCACGTCTACCTCTTCCAGATCCAGTAAGCGCTGGCAAGGTGTCTGCGGCATATCGTATTGCTTTTTAACTTTAGTGCCGATCCGTTCTTTGCTGACCAGCTTCATCTGTGGGTGGAAGAAGTTCAGATAGAGGCGCAGATGCCCATACAGCTCATTCAGTAAAGCCAGTTCCTCCTCGCGATCATAGCGGCTATAGCCAACGAAGTTGCGCACAGCAGTAAAGTTTTTCTGCTCCACATGGCAGTTGTCGTTCTTTTGATAGGAGCGGGAGCGGGTAAACACGATACCTTCTTGCTGGCAGTAGGCCACCAAGTGGTTGTTGATGAACTCGGAGCCGTTGTCCGAGTCGATCCCCTTCATGGCAAACGGCAGCCGCTTGCGGATGTCCTGGAGAGCGTCAAAAACCCAGATTTGTGCCTTGTTGCGTACCGCCTGCATTTCCGTCCAGCCGCTCTTGATATCGGTTACGTTCAACGTGAAGCAGTAGTCCCCACCTGCATTACCGCCATCGTGCCCCACCAGGTCCAGTTCCTCATAGCCCACGGCATCTTCATCCCATTCCACGCCCGAGCGGATGGCGATCTGCTTTTTCAACAATGTTCCTGGCTTGGTCTTGGAGCGGCATTTCAACTCATGCTTTCTTCTCTCTGCCTTCAGCATCCGGTCAAGTGTAGGCGCGCTGATTCGTACAAGCTTTGCTTCTACGGGCCGTGGAACAGCCATCTCCTTGAACTGCCTTGCTTTGGCCACCATTGGCTCCAGGCAGCGCTTTAATCGCTTGCCGCACGGGTAATCCATCACTTCCCAAAAGCAAACCACATAACCACGTACCGTATCGTCATAGATCCTGGGCCGAGGCTGCCGTTGCTTCCTCAGCCGCTGCTCGCCGACAATGACCACTGTCCGCTCTCCGTTTGCTGATCGCCAGTAAACCGCCCGGCCCCAGTTGCGCAGGATCGATGCCGCATAGTGCCGGTTGTAACCGATCGCCTGGCAAAACTCATTCAATATATCCCCCTTCTCTCCCCGGCTTGCCTTCTGATAGCGCCGGGCTGTCTCTTTACTCAACTCTTTCTTGGTCGCCATTGTTAACCCCATTGCTGACACCTCGCTCACCAGGCTTCTTGCCTGATGCTGTTGATGTCATTTTCCTACTTTTCAGGTAGTTTTTTTCATGAGGCAACGTATCGCCGTTCAGGTAGATTTTTAGATGAGGCAATATGGCAACGGTCTGCCCGCCCCTGGCGACCTGTTATGAGCTTTGGCCGCTTAGGCTGCTACTGGTCTATCACTTTACTTGGGCGCCAGCAGAATTAACAGCAATACGATGATTGCCGCTACCAAAACGATGCCGCTAATGACGATGGCCATCATTTTTTTGTAGGCACTGACCTGTAATCCGTCTTTTTGCCTTTCCAGGCCGCCGATCAGCGCCCGCACTCCATCCATTTCTGTCCGGGCGGTCAGCACCGCGGCAATTTCCTTGGCGATATTCGGGTCTGCGTGCTGGGCGCCGGTTATTCTTTCTCCAAGAATTTTGAAATCAAGCTTCTGATTTTTTTCAGCCTCCCTGGTCTTTTCACTGTTCGTGGATAGCTCATTGTTCAGCGCAGTAATTTTTTTATCCATTTCGACGAGCATCTTTTTTTGTTCGGCTCGCAGGCTTTCCATTTGTTTCAGCAATTGGGCCGACTCCTCCTGCAGGGGGACCAACTGCAATTGCAGGGGTTTGCCGGACTCTTCTTTTTCTTTAATCCGGGATTTCAGCTCGTCTTCTTCTTTGGCCAGGTCGGCCAGTTGTTTGGCTAAATCAGTTTTTTCCGTTTCGGATGTGGCCGCGTCCGCGGTTTTGCCGTTCAGTTTTGTGCGCTCTGTGGCGATCGCCGCCAACCTGCTGGTTGCCTGCCCCATTTCTTTCTGCAAAGCTTGCCAGGCGTTCCTTTGCCCGTTCAGCTTCTGGTCGACATCCCGCTTTTTTTCTTCCATTTCCTTTTGATTGGCGCTGAAGCGGTCGTTCTCCTGTTTTTTGGCTGCTTCGCTGTCTTGTTTTTGTTTCAGTATTTTTTCGGCCTGGGTACGCAGATCATCGAGATTTTGCTGGGCAGAACTGAGTGCGGCCTGCACATCAGCGAACGCGGAAATGTCGGTTTTTTCTTCCCAAGCCTTTTGGCCGAGGGCCGTCAACCGGCCGGCATGTACCTTTTCCTTTTCCTTGAATTCGTTGCTAATTTTGCCCAATGATTTTTTGCGTTTCCGTTCCTTCATTCCTTCCTGAAATATTGATTTCAAACTCATCACTTCACCTCCGAAAAAATAATGTCACTGAATGAATTGTATTGTAAAACTTTGAAAATATCAATTTTTTACAGTTTATCGCTCAAAAATCGAAGGCTACTCCATGTCAGATAAAGTTTTTTTTCGCGTCTGTTTGACGGCGCCGCGCTTTTTCTTTTCGTCCAGAC
>SPCN01000214.1 GCA_004525465.1 Chrysiogenales bacterium
ATATCGGCCACGTGCGGATAGTCCGCGGCCCAGTAATCCCGGACGGTAAATGACTGTTCTTTGCCCATATCTGCATTATAGCAAATTCGGTCCGGGCTTTCATTATTTTTCTTCAAAGGGTATGATGGCTTCAGGAGGAAAGATGCTGAAAAAATTTGTCGCATTGTTCGTCCTGGCTCTGGTCGCCGTCGCCTGCGCTCCGGCGCTGCGCGTGCACTATTTCGGGGGTGCTTCGGGCTACCCGCCCACGGCGCCGGGATCGGTCGACCTGCTGCGCATGGAACCGCGGCGGCCGTATATCGCCTTCGCCGAGATCATTTACGAGCCGCCGCCGCGCCTGGGCCGCCGGGAAGTGGAGTGGAAGCTGCGCAATAGGGGGGCGTTAATAGGCGCCGACGCCCTGATCATTGAAACGGATTCCGTCTATCGCGATGGGGTGTACCGCCCCAACCGTGTCCGCCGTGTCCGCCGCGTCCGCGGCGACGGGGCCCTCGATCGCGTCATTGTGGCTGTGGCCATCCGCTACCAGCGAAAATGAAGATCATTGACCTGGCCCCGGAGCACGAAGAGATATACTGCCAGTGTCTGGAGGAGTGGTCGGATGAAATAAATGAGGCCGGCAACCACAAGCGCCTGTGGTACGAACGGGCCAAGAATGATGGTCTGCGCGTCAAGCTGGCCATGGACGATAAGGGTACGATCGGGGGCATGATCCAATACCTGCCGATCGAACACTCGCCCGCGGCCGGCGCGGGACTTTACTTTATCCTTTGCATCTGGGTGCATGGCTACAAGCAGGGCCGCGGCAATTTTCAGAAAAAGGGCATGGGTACGGCGCTGCTCGAAGCGGCCGAGGCCGATGCCAAAGAATTGGGCGCCGCGGGCATGGCCGCCTGGGGTGTGGCCCTGCCTTTTTGGATGCGTGCCTCCTGGTTCAGAAAGCACGGCTACAAAAAGGCCGACAAGCTGGGCATGATGGTCCTGATGTGGAAACCTTTCGGCGCCGAGACCAAGGCACCAACCTGGATCAGGCCCAAAAAAAAACCGCTGCCTGAAGCGGGCAAGGTGGTGGTGACCGGGTTGCTGAACGGCTGGTGTCCGGCCATGAGCATGGTGCACGAGCGGGCCCGGCGCGCCGCCGCCGAACTCGACCCGCGCGTGGAGTTCCGTGAGGTCAGCACTGCCGATCGCGACGTGTTCCTGGAGTGGGGCATGACCGACGCCCTGTTCATCGACGGCAAGGCGGTGCGTAGCGGCCCGCCGCCCAAATACGAAAAGATCAAAAAGAAGATCGACAGGAAACTGAAAAAGCTATAGTTTTGTCCGCCGGGTCAAAAAACTCTAAGTCGGCATCTTTTTAAAAAACACGGGCCGTTACTCAGGGCCCCTGCTTTTCGGCGAGCAGCTTTTCGATGGCCTGCTTCATGTTCTCCTTGTCGCGCAGGTGGGTGCCGAAATCGCGCAGGATCCCCCGGCGGTCGATCAGCCAGTAGGCAGGAATCAAGGTGGTGCTGTAAAGCTTGGCGATGTCGTCGTTCCAGGCTTTTCCCGAAAAGGCGATCTTCCACTTCAGCTTTTCCTTGGCCAGGTATTCATCCACTTTTTTGCGGTCGGCATCGAGGCTGATGCCGATGATCTCAAATCCCCTGCTTTTGAATTTATCGTAATATTCTTTCAGATGAGTGATACCTTCGCGGCAGGGCGGGCACCAGGTGGCCCAGAAGTCGACCAGGATGACCTTGCCTTTTTGCCCGGCCAGGTCGAACTTCTCCCCGGAAAGCAGGGAAACGTTAAAATCCCTGGCCGGCCGCCCGATGCCGATGCGCTTTTGGATCATCCAAATGAAAGGTTTGTATTGGGGGTCCTTTTTCAGGGCAATGAATTCTTCGTTGTCCAGTTCGCTGTAGTCGAGAAAACCGCGGTCTGCCGCGCGGTTCAGCCAGGTGAATGCCCCTTCCATGTCATTCAACTTAAGGCAGATGGAGACAATGGCGACGCAGTGCCAGGGCGATTTGCGCGCGGCCGCTTCCGAGCGGCGGATGGCGACCGGCAGGGCTTCCCGGGCCCGGCCCAGCTCCAGCAGGGTCTGGAACTTCGCGGCCAGGAGATTTTCCGTTTCGCCGTACTGCTGCAGGCCGCTGTCGAGCAGCTCCAGCGCCGCCGCGTGTTTTTTCTGCCGGCCCAGTTTTTCCGCCTGCCCCAACAGTTCCGCTTCATCGGCAAACAGCGCGCCAGTGGACAGGAACAGGACCGTCATTATTATTGCCATTGATCGCTTCATTTCGTTTCGCCTCCTTCTCCTCTTTGCGCATGGTAGCCAAAAGCAGCGAGAAAGTCCAGCGTTCGCTACAATAGCAGCCGGCATATACATTCCATCATGTCCATTTATTGCATTTTCAGAACATATCCATTACAATACAACTTAAACGAAATTTAGTTTCCCATTGGTGGATTAGGAGAAAAATCATGAGAAAAAGCCAAATGCAGAACATTTTTACCTGTGTTATCGGATTACTGCTCTTGCTGGGCCAGATTCAGGCCCAATCGCTGGAGCAGCTGAAGGGGCAAGTCACGGAAAAAACCCTGAAAAACGGCATGAAATTCATCGTTATGGAGCAGCACCAGGTTCCTGTGGTTTCGTTCCATGTCTATGCCGATGTGGGCAGCGCCCAGGAGGTCCAGGGCATCACCGGCATTTCCCACCTGCTGGAACACATGGCCTTCAAGGGCAGCACAACCCTGGGAACCAACGATCATATTTCCGAAGCCAGGGTCCTGGCCGAGCTGGACCAGGCATATGGACAGTTGTCCCAGGAGGAGCAGAAGCTGAAACCCGATGCCGCCCTGGTTACCGACTTGAAAAAAAAGTTTGAGGAGCTGCAGAAAAAAGCCAAGGAATTCGTCGTCAACAACGAATTCTTCGATATCATGATGCAGAACGGCGACAACGGCATCAACGCCTATACCAGCAACGATGCCACCCAGTATATAAATTATCTGCCGGCCAACCGGCTGGAATTCTGGATGGCCGTAACCTCGGACCGGTTCCTGAACCCGGTCTTTCGTGAATTCTACAAGGAACGCGACGTGGTCATGGAAGAGCGGCGCCTGGGGGTGGAGACCAAGCCCAACAGCAAACTGTTCGAGGATTTTCTGGCCACCGCATTCAAGGCGCATCCCTATCACCACATGGTGGTGGGCCACATGTCCGATCTTAAACGCATTACCCATCAGGATGTCAAAGACTATTTTAAAAAATACTATTCGCCCAGCAATTTGACCGCGGCCATTGTCGGAGATATCAATCCGCAAGAGGCTTTCCGTTTGGCCGAGCTTTACTTCGGCAGGATCCCCAGTGATGCCAAACCCGAACCGCTGCGCACTACCGAGCCGGAACAATGGGGGGAACGACGGGCCACGGTCGTCGCCCAGTCCCAGCCCATCCTGTTGTTCGGTTATCACCGCCCCTCGGTGAATCACAGCGATGATCTGGCGCTGGAAGCCCTGTCCGATATAATTGGTCAAGGCCGCTCTTCACGCTTGTGGGAAACGCTGGTGAAAAAAGAGAAAGTGGCCGCCGCTGTCGGCGCCTTCAACGGCTTTCCCGGCAGCAAATACCCGAACCTGATAGCTTTTTACGCTGTCCCCAATAAAGACCGCACTTCCGCGGAGTGCCTGCAGCTGATGGAAAAAGAGATCGAGCGTCTGAAAAACGAAGCGGTCACGACCCAGGAATTGACCAAATTCAAGCAGACCAAGAAAAAGAGCACCCTCGATCAATTGAAATCCAATTCCTCTCTCGCCTCCCTGCTCACCTATTATGACGTGGTCCAGGGAGACTGGCGGCTCCTTTTCGATGAGATCAAGCGGGTCGATGGACTAAGCGCTGCTGATGTCAAGCGCGCCGCAAAAACCTATCTGGGAAAAAACAACCGCACCGTCGGCGAACTTATCCCGGAAAGCAAATAAGGGGAAAGCAACATGAAGAAAAATCGCATGGTTATTTCAATTCTGGCCCTGACCCTGTCCGCCGGCCTTTGGGCGCAGAAAGGGCCCAAAGACCCTTTCCAATTCGCTAAATTGAACCAGATCAAGATGCCGGAAGTCAAACAAGTAACCCTGAAGAACGGGTTAAAATTATTCCTGGTCGAAGATAAAAGCCTGCCCACCATCGACATGCGCGGCATGATCTATAGCGGCTCGGTCTATGAACCGGCGGAAAAAGCCGGCCTGGCATCCATCACCGGCGAGGTGCTGCGCAGCGGCGGCACCCAGAAGCTGAATGGCGACCAGCTCGACCGCGAGTTGGAAACCATGGCCGCGCAAATTGAAACCGGCATCGACGACGAATCAGGATA